>CAYQRT010000250.1:0-1977 GCA_964419695.1 uncultured Spirochaetaceae bacterium
CCGTTCGTATTGAGATCGAGCGTTCCGTTGAGTTGCAGCGTATCGAGCGTAATGTCCGCCCCGGCCGCGCTCGTGGTAAACACCGCGTTGCCGCCCACGTCCAGCGCATCGGCGTCCGTTATATTCCCCGTGGTGGCCGTGGCCGTCAGCGCTCCCCCCACCACTGTTCCCGTGAAAATAATTCCGATATCATTGACCACCACGGCGTCCGCTCCCGCCCCGTTCGTATTGAGATCGAGCGTACCGTTGAGTTGCAGCGTATCCAGCGTGATGTCCGCCCCGGCCGCGCTCGTGGTGAACACCGCATTGCCGCCCACGTCCAACGCGTTGGCGTCCGTTATGTTTCCCGTGGTGGCCGTGGCCGTCAGATTGCCGCCCACCACCGTGTTCGTAAGTATCGCCGCCGTGTCGTTCACGATCAGCGCGTCACTGGTCGCGCCGGACGTCACCAGCCGGATCGTCCCGTTCACCTGCAGCGTGTCCAGCGTGATGTCCGCCCCGGCCGCGTTCGTGGTGAAGCTTCCGTTCGTGCCCACGTCGATCGCCCCCGAATCGGTCAGCGCCCCGCCCGCGGTTACCGTCAGCGTGGTGGTCACCGCCAGCGCCTGCAGGTCCACCGCCGTGGTGTCATACAGCGTCACGCTGTTCAACGTACCCGCCAGCGGATTGAAATCAACCGTGCCTACGAATGTATTCCCGACCGAATCGAGTGTGATATTGAACCCATTGCCCGCGTTGAAATTCGAATTTCCCTGCACGGAGATGGGGCCATTATCAATAATATCCTGGCCGGCATACACGGTAAAATTACCTGAGACGGTGGACGTATTGAACCGGATGGAGGTGGTATCGCGCAAGGTGATATTTCTGCCTGAGGTGATGGAGATGTCAAACCAAAAATTATTGTTACAGGTGGAACTGAGGTCGGTGCCTGCACCGATGTCTATGGTGGTGGAGCCCTGAACGGTGATCCCGTTTCCCGCCGCGGGAGTGGTCAACGTGCCCTGCACGGTGAGATTACCCGTCACCGTCATAGCCTGGCCGTTGGTGTTGAGAGAACCGCCCGAAGCGATGACGAGATTGTTGGTTGTCGCTCCTCCCGCGTTAAGCACTGGATAATTCGGTGTTCCCGCGGGGATGAGTACATTCATAGCATTGGTGGGCACCGCGTTCCACGACCAGTTCCACCACTGAAACCAATCATTATTATTCCCCAACCAGGTATTTTGGGCGAAGATGGTGGGAATAAACAATACGCTGAAAAAGATAAAAGCGAGAGATACAATAATCCGTCGCAGTATCAAGGTTCTCACAGTACCTCTTTCTTTCGGGTCGTTTTCTTTTATCTTTCTTTATACAATTATAGCTCTTTTTCCTTTATTTTTCAAAATGAATGAGCAAACCAGAACAGACAAGACGGATATATCATATAAATTACTATGACAGAAAAGAAGATACAATGCAAATTGCTATTCAAATCGGAACAATTTTAGTAATTTACAGTAATGCATGATCAGGGAACGGTTGATGTCGGTACGTAAAGCGTGGATCACCGGATTCATTATATTCATCGTTTTTTTGTGGGGCTGTACCGTTCCCGATGGCAATCCCCCCTCCAGCTGGCCCAAACGCCTGGGCGGTCTTAATGGGGATTCGGGATTATCCGTGGCGGTGGACTCCTCCGGCAATACGATTATCTGTGGAGTGATCTGGGGTCCGGTCGATATTGACGGGAACGGAACGATTGCACCGGCCCTTCCCGAAACCCCGGCTGCGGGTGTTTCCGATATTGGTGATATTGTGCTGGCCAAATACTCAGCCTCAGGTGCGTATATGTGGGGCAAACGCCTGGGGGGGATAGTTGTTGATTACGGCACCGCCGTGGCCATCGACACATCGGGAAACGTTTTTCTGGCCGGAAGTGTCATTGGCGATGCTGATCTGAATGGCGACGGGCTTTTGAGCGGTTCTTATCCC
>CAYQRT010000250.1:1987-4894 GCA_964419695.1 uncultured Spirochaetaceae bacterium
TCCCGAAGCATCCGCGGGGTACCTCGGCGCGGATGCCATTGTTGTGAAATTCAATTCCAGTGGAGTATTTACCTGGGCCAAACGGCTAGGCGGCGCCGGACAGGATCAGGGGTTAGGCATTGCCGTGGACTCGTTCGGCAGCTGTTATATTACGGGATTCGTCGACGGCACCGCCGATCTGGACGGAAGCGGTGCGGCGGCCGTCAGCTTTCCGGAAACACCTTCGGTACCCCTTAGTGGGAATGACGTCTTCATCACCAAATTCTACGCGGGAGGCGGCTTCCATTGGACGAAACGTTTGGGTGGCACCGGGGACGACAAGGGGCAAACCGCCTCGGTAGACGGTTCGAATAATGTCATTATAGCCGGTTATATTGCGGGAAACGCCGATTTGAACGGCGACGATACGATTGATACGGCCCCGTCGCCCGAAACGGCCGATGTCGTGGTCCACGGCGACCTCGACGGTTTTGCCGCCAAGTTCGACCTGGACGGCGGTTTCAGTTTCAGCACCCGGTTGGGCGGTACGGCGGCTGACATCGCCTACGGCTCCACGACCGATTCGGCGGGTAATATCATCCTCACCGGTTACGTGTCCGGCAATGCCGATCTGGACGGCGACAGGACCATCGATCCCGGAGAGCCGGAAACCGCGGACGGGATCACCCGGGGCGGGCTGGATGTATTCGTCACCAAACTCAACTCCTCGGGCGGCGGGGTATGGTCCGGACGCCTGGGCGGCGCCAGCGACGATGAGGGACGGGGCGTCGCTCTAACCACCGGAAACGGGGTGGCCGTTATCGGACGGGTGACGGGGAACGCTGACCTGGACGGTGATGCACTGATCGCCTTGATAGCGCCGGAGAATTCTTCTGCCCCCTACGGCAACAGCGATATATTCATAGCCGGGTTTGACTCAGGCGGGACCGCCACGTCCGCCGTCCGGGTGGGAGGTTCTTCCGTTGACGGAGCCGGCGATATATACGCGGGTGCCGACGGCAATCTCTACATTACCGCGACCATCCAAGGTGATGCCGACCTGGACGGAGACGGAACCGTCAGCACCGGTCTCCCTGAAACCGCATCCGGTTCACCATTGTTCGCGGGCAACGACATCGTCCACGCCGGTATTAGTTTACCATAGGGAGTGTCGGTCCGACGTACGTCAATTTCAGTATGCTCTTCCTCATTTTTTGTTTGTTAACAGAATAAGCGAGCACACATACTATTCTGTAGAAATGAAAGAAGTTGATGGGGATTCAGGATGGAAAGACGGTGCGGCCATAATCGTCTACACTACACGGCCATCGGCTACCTGATCGGCCATCACGAATACGCCGATCCCTCCCGTCCTCACCATGTACTTTTCCGGGAGGACGATCCCACCTACAAACCCACCCGCAAGTACGATCCCGGCGACGCGTTCATGAAAAATTTACGATTTCTGCTTGCCCATGATTACGGGGTGACGCTTAAGGAGTAGCGCCTTTCGCAGGCAGCCGCCAGCCGCAGCGGCATAAATTCGATCACCGCCGCGGGATACAGCCTAGGCCAGCAGAATCTTGATGTTCTTCTGCTGAGCCGTGTTGGTGTCAATGAAGACCAGGCCGAACCCGCCGCGGATGGCCGGATCCTTTCCGTGATGCGTCTCCTGTTTACGGACCACCCGGACCGCGCCCAGGTCGAAAGGCTGTCTTTTATACTGGGCGGTCAATTCCACCCGCTCTCCCACGGTAAACACGGACATATCATCCGAGGCCAGCAGCATGCCGGTGGTGGAAATATTGACGCTCTTCAGTTCGATCAACCGGTAATTATCTCCCGACAAAGGTTTTTTTACCGTGACGTTGACGCGCAGGCTCTTTCGCTGGGCGCGCGCGATCACGTCCACGCTGGTGGTCGCCGGCTTTGGCTCGGCCGCGGCGCGGGCGGCGTGCGCCTTCTCCCTTCGTTTTCTGCCTGCGGCGACGAGGAGACTGATCACGGCGGATAAAATAATCATAATGCCGGCGCCCACAGCCAGGTAGACGTTAAGATGAGCCGGGCCGGTCCAGACCGCGGTTCTCTTTTCCTCGGGCGCGGGCCGGATCAACCCTATGCCCCGGTTGGAAGAAAAATCCACAATCCTCGCTCCCGCCGGCGGCGCCACCATCTTTTCAACCCGGGCGTCGTCAAAATAGGCGCGTCCGGTGACCAGATTTTCATAAAAGCCCAAGCGCAGGGTCACCGCCAGGGCCGTTTGTTCCGCACCGGTCTTGCCCACCAGTTCCAATCGCCGCCACCGGTCCCCCGTATCCATGAAATCGGTTGACGGCGTGATACTTCCCAAAATGGAAATATTGGCGCCCACGGTACCCTGGCTCACTTTTTCCGCCATCACCCAGCACGTGATCCGGTAGAAGGAGTCCGGTTCCACGGCCAGCCATTGCACCACGCGCGTGTCATTGGGAACCAGGTTGACAATGGCCAATGCCTGTTTTCCGTCGTGGACCGGCTTGTCCACGGGAAAAACCCGCCGGGCGTCATCCGTGTTTTTGAAGGAATCGGTTTGCCAGAAATCGATCTGCCCCAGGGTCTGCCCTTCGAATCCGCCGTTGCGGAGCAGGGCGGTTTGCGCCTGAAGTGGATATACCGCCAGGAACGTTGTGATGACGAGTAAAATCGCTTTATAATTCATGAGGGCCTCCTTGCGGTACCATATACTGTAAGCTTAAGTATGCGCGCCATTTTTTCAATACCCGGAGCGACGTCCACTCCCGGCGCGGGTCCACGCCGGCTGCCGTACGGATTGGGTGAGGGGGCCGGCGTGGGCAGATAGGGATTGGGCGTGGGCGAAGGATCCGGAAGCGGCGCGGGGGTGGGTGTGGGTTTGGGAATGGGCCGGGGTGTTTCAGTCGGCAGCGGAGA
>CAYQRT010000251.1:0-4893 GCA_964419695.1 uncultured Spirochaetaceae bacterium
CAGGCGCGTTCACAAAAAAAGACATTCTAGAAATATAGAATTATGGCCGCCATATTATATAGTATGAAAAAAGATAAGAATCTAGGCGGAAAAAGCGTCTCCAATAGCAGACAACTATATAAATTGTCACTTGCGGACGCGAAATCCCCTGTCCATAATGTCGATATGCGTCGGTATATTTTGACTTTGGATCAGGGAACGACCAGTTCCCGGACCTTGGTCTTTGATATGGAGGGTAATGTCGTTTCCCAATCCCAAAAGGAATTCCGGCACATATTTCCCCGCCCGGGATGGGTGGAGCAGGATCCGTGGGATATCCTCAAAATCCAACTGGCCACGGCCGGGAAAATCGTCCGGCGGGCGGGATCCTCGGCGCGTGGCGGAACACATCCGGAGGTGGAACAGGGCCCTCCAGGCCGCCGCGGTCTATTAGGCTATTCCGGCCAGTCCGGTGGATTTCTAGCCGGCTTCTGTACTTGTACCCGGAATAGATGTATCTTAAAGCCGGATTAATATTTGATATGGATGACTTTCTCCCCGTCTCACAGCAGGATCTGGAACGCCGCGGCTGGGATGAACTCGATTTCATCCTGGTAACGGGCGATGCCTACGTGGACCACCCCTCTTTCGGCGCCGCGGTCATCGGCCGCCTGTTGGAGCAACACGGCTACCGGGTGGGCGTCATCGCCCAGCCGGACTGGACCGGCGCCGCGGGGTTCCGCGTGTTGGGCCGGCCGCGGTTGGCGTTTCTGGTTACGGCCGGCAACATCGACTCCATGGTGAACAACTACACCGTCGCCCGCAAGCGGCGGAACGACGACGCGTACGCGCCGGGCCGGGCCGGAGGGCGCCGGCCGGACCGCGCCGCCATCAGCTACTCGATCCGTATCCGGGAAGCGTACGGCCGGGTGCCGATTATTTTGGGAGGGCTGGAGGCGTCGCTGCGGCGGTTGGCCCACTACGACTACTGGCAGAACAAGGTGCGGCGTTCGGTGCTCATCGATTCCGGGGCGGACCTGATCGTCTACGGCATGGGTGAACGCCAAATTGTCGAGATCGCCGCCGCCCTCCAGCGGGGAACCGATATTGCGCAGATCACCGAGGTGCGCGGTACGGTTTTCCGGCGGAAGACGCCCGACGCGCGGACGGATGACGTGGTGCTGCCTGACTTCGCGTCGATCCAATCCGACCGACGCGCCTTTGCCGAAAGTTTTCTTTTACAGTACCGGAATTCGGAAGCGGCGGCGGGCAGGCGGCTGCTGGAACCGTATCACGACGGCGTGGTGGTGCAGAACCCGCCGGCCCCGCCCCTGACGCCGGCCGAACTGGACGAGGTGGCCGAATTACCTTACCGGCGCGCCGCCCATCCGGACTACGACGCGGCCGGCGGCGTGCCTGCCATTGAGGAAGTGCGGTTCAGCATCGTCGCCAATCGCGGCTGTTTCGGCAATTGCAGTTTTTGTTCGCTGACGTTCCATCAGGGCCGGACCGTCTACGCGCGCACCGAGGACTCGGTTGTACGGGAGGCGCGGCTGATCTCCGCCCTGCCCGGCTTCAAGGGATACATCCACGACGTGGGCGGACCCACGGCCAATTTTACCAGGCCCGCCTGCGCCAAACAGGCCCGGGCGGGATCCTGTCAAGAAAGGGAATGCCTCTCCCCCGCCCCCTGTCCCCACCTGGACGTAAGCCACCGGGAATACCTGGCCCTGCTCCGCCGTCTGCGCGGCATGCCGGGCGTCAAAAAAGTATTCATCCGCTCGGGACTGCGTTTTGACTATATCCTGGCCGATCGTTCGCCCGAGTTCTTTTGTGAACTGGTGGAACATCACGTGAGCGGACAGCTGAAAGTGGCTCCGGAACACGTGTCGGACCGGGTGCTGGCCCTGATGAACAAACCGCCCCACGCGAGTTATGAACGGTTCAAGAAACAATTCATCGATCTCAACCGGCGATTGGGGAAAAAGCAGTTTCTCCTTCCCTATTTCATTTCCAGTCATCCGGGCGCCACCCTGAAGGACGCCGTGGCCCTGGCTTGTTATTTCCGCGATGAGCGCTTTGCGCCGGAACAGGTGCAGGATTTCTATCCCACGCCCGGCACACTGGCCACGTGCATGTATCACACCGGTCTGGACCCCCGCACCAGGAGCCCGGTCTTTTCGGCCAAAACGCCTGAGGAAAAGGCCGCCCAGCGGGCGCTCATGCAGTATCGCCTTCCCCAAAACCGTCACCTGGTGCTGGCCGCCTTGAAGCAGGCGGGCCGGACGGATCTGATCGGGTTCGGCCCGGATTGCCTGGTCCGTCCGGAAAAAGGCGGGCGGCAGGCCGCACGACGCCAGCCCGCCGGACCGGCCGGCCGGGGGCGGGGCCGGAACAAGCAAGCGACGCCGCGTAAACGCCGGTCCGGCCGGCGCTGAATGAAACGACGCCGCTTTTTTCTGTAGATTTTTTTCTTCGGGTCTGGTATACTCAGAAGCGGGAGGGAAGGACTATGGATTCTTCGACGATTATTTCCGACTCCAGTTTCGGTAAAAGACTCGCGCAGATCAAGAAGCACGGGGCCCTGATGCTTTCCTATGCCGGTAAAAACCTGCCGGTAACGGGGCAGATCACCATCGGCCGGGAACCGGAAAATACGATTCACATCGACGACAGCATGGTCTCCCGCTATCATGCGCTGGTGCAAAAAATAAAGAACGCCTATTTCATCAAGGACCTGGACAGCACCAACGGCACCTTCGTCAATGGCCGTGAGATACCCAAGGAAAAATATATCAAGCTCAGCAAATCGGATGTCATCCGCATCGGCCGCACCGAGATTGTCATTCAATAGCCCGCGTCCCCGGGCGGTGCCCCGGGACCTTCCTCACATTGCCGAGATCATGTCAGGCGTATTTCCGCTGTGCTTCGCGTCGCTCAAGGAGGCTTGACCGCGTGTCTATGCGCGTACTAAAGGAACTGGAAAAGGGCCGGATTACGGTGGCGGTGGGCGATATCACGACCGCGGCCGTGGACGCCATTGTCAACGCCGCCAATTCCGGACTGCTGGGCGGCGGCGGTGTGGACGGCGCCATCCACCGGGCGGCGGGCCCCGAACTGCTGGCGGCCTGCCGTCGCCTCCGGAGCGGCGCTTATCACGACGGATTACCGACCGGCCAAGCCGTGATTACGGACGGCTTCCGCCTGCCGGCCCGGTATGTTATTCACACTGTCGGTCCCGTGTGGCGGGCCGGATCCGCGGATAACGCGACGCTTCTGGCCGCTTGTTACCGGAACAGCCTGCACACGGCCGCGCAGGCGGGGTGCGGGACCGTGGCCTTGCCGGCGGTGTCCACCGGGGTGTACGGATATCCCCGGGAGGAAGCGGCCCCGGTGGTCTGGCGGACGGTGCGAACGGCCCTGGCCGAATTCACCTCGATCGCCAGGGTGTACCTGGTTTTTTTCGCCGAGGCGGACGCCCGGGTTTTTCTGCAGGCGATCGGGCAATGACGAACGCGCGCCCCTCGTCTCTCAACTTCAAAGAGATCAACGTGCTCCTTGCCGCGCTTGATCTCACCGGTTCCCGGTTGCAGGAGTTTTTTCAACCCCGGCCGGAGACGCTGATTCTGGGCTGCTTCGGCAGCGGCCGGCTGCAGCGGCTGGCGTTTATACTGGATCAGAGAGCCTGCCGCTTCCACCTCTTGTCCGGGCCGGTGCCCAAGGAGAAAACCAGGCAGCGGTTTGTCGCCTTTCTTCACTCCCGGCTCAAGGACGCCGTCATTGAAAATATTGAGCATGTTCACGACCAGCGGGTGGTGAAGATTTCCTGCATTCGCGGCGGGGAACGGTCTTTCCTCTGGATACGTCTCTGGGCCAGCGCGCCCAATGTCATATTCACCGACGAGTCGGGCCTGATCGGCGACGCCCTCTACCGACGTCCCGGGAAGCGTGAGATTTCCGGCGGTCATTACGAGCCCACCGCGGAGCTGGCCGCGGCCGCCGCCCGTGACGACCGGACCGATCGCTTTACGGTGCGTGACTTCGGGGGCGATGAGGCTTTGAGTCTTCATGAACGGGTGGAGGCGTATTTCAACGCCGGCGGGGGGCGGACGCCGGTGGAGCGGCTGCGCGAGCGGCTGCGTAACGGATTGAGCGTGGAGGAGCGCCGTCTCACCAAGGCCCTGGCCGCGGCTGAGGCCTGGCTGGCCGAACACGGGGACGTGGAACGCTACCGCCAGTACGGCGACATTCTCATGGGGGATCTGACGGCGGTGGCGCCGGATACGGGATGGTACAGGGGAAACGATTTTTTTAACGACAACGCGCCCATAGAGATCGCGCTGGAGAAGCGCCTTTCCCCCGCGCAAAACGCCGAACAGTATTACCGGTTGTATAAAAAAACCAAGGGCACGCATGACCGGATGGAACGCGAACGCGCGGCGGCGCGGCGGGGGCTGGAAGAGGTGGCCGCTCAGGTGCGCGCCGTGGAAGCGGAGAAGGATCCGGCGCGTCTGGAGGCGCTGGTCCGCCGGGTGTCCGCGGACAAACGTGACGCGCCCGCCGGGGGGACGCCCGGCCTCACCTACAGTTCCGGCGGTTTCACCATTCTGGTGGGGCGGACCGCGCGGGACAACGAGGCGCTTTTCCGCCGTCACGTGCGCGGCAACGATCTCTGGCTGCACGTCCGTGACTTTCCCGGCGCCTCGGTGTTTATCAGAAGCCGGAAGCAGAAGAGCGTGCCCCTGGACGTGCTGCTGGACGCCGCCAACCTGGCGCTGCTGTACAGCAAGGCCAAGAATCAGGGCAAGGCGGACCTCTATTACACCCGCGTCAAGTATCTGAAGAAGGCCAAGGGAGGCCCAACGGGCTTGTTCCTCCCCGCCCAGGAGAAAAACATCGCCGTCCGTCTCGATC
>CAYQRT010000252.1:0-4884 GCA_964419695.1 uncultured Spirochaetaceae bacterium
TGGGGCGGGTGTTCTCCTTCGGGTACGCCTATTCCTGGGGCTCGGGCGTGGCGGGAGGAGGACAGTCCCTCTTCGGCCTGGTGCTGCGCCCGGCTGATTTCGCCTCGCTCGGCGCCACGCTGGAGGTGGACGGGGGGAGCGCCCCCCTGGTCTGGGGCTTCGGACTGGCCGTGCGGCCGTTGGTGTTCAGCCGGTCCTGGGCCCCGTTGCTGACCCTGACCGCCGACGCCCGCTTGAGCGGGGGAGTGTTTTCCATGGAGAGCGTCGGCGCCCGCCTGCATCTCTTTGACATGCTCTCCCTGCGCGGCTGGTATGATTTCCCGACGGGCGGTGTGGGAGTCGAGGTAGCCCTTTCCTTCGGCCTGGCCGAAGAGCACGCGGCCGTGGGCTCGGTCTCTGAATTGGACCGCTGGACGGTCGGCCAATCCGTGGGTTTCCCCGTGATAAATTCCCAGGCATTGGCCCTGGGCAATCGGGTGCTGGCCATCAAAGACATAGATGCCGTGGGAGCGGGCTCCGGGCTGCCAACCTTTCTTTCGTCCCGCAAGACCGTCTCCCTTCCCGACCTGGTCGACTTGGTGGACAGGGCCGCGGGCGACCCGGGGATCCGGGCCCTGATGATCGAAGACCTGCCTTCGCTGGGAGGCCGGGCTTCGGTCCAGGCGTTGGCGCGGGTGCTCGCCTCCTTCCGGAGCAAAGGGAAGAAAGTCTATATGTACGCGGTCGACTACGCTGCCTCCTTTCAATTCCAGACCCTGGCGGCCGAAGCCGACTGGATCGCAGTCAGCCCGACCGGCAGCGTCAACCTGACCGGGCAGTACGGGCGCGGCCTCTACTTGAAAGATTTTCTGGATCGCATCGGGGTGGGGGTTTCCAACATCGCCACCGGCAAGACCAAGGACGCGGGCAACATGTTCTCGGAGGGAAAAATGCCTGAGGAGGACCGGCGCATGGTCACCCGCTACCTGACCGACCTGCAATCCCAGGCCCTGGAGGCGTTGGCCAAGGGCCGGGGGCAACGTCTTGCGCAATCACCGGAGGCCGTACTGGCCGCCGGACCCTACCTGGAAGCGCAGAAGGCCCTGGAGGCCGGCATCGTCGACGGTCTGCAATATAAAAAGGATTTTGAGGAAAAGGTGCGCCAGGATACGGCCGGCGCCGTGTTCATCACCTCTTACCCGCGGCCGGGCGAGGACGCCTGGGGACCGTCCCTCTTTTCCCGAAAAGTGGCGATCGTGCATCTGGAAGGCCGCATCGTCAATGGACGGGGCGCTCCGGGAGCTTCTATCGGAAGCATGACCGCCGACCTGCTGGATCAGTTGCGACAGGACCCGCGTGTGGCCGCGGTGATTCTGCGGGTCAACTCGCCGGGCGGCGCGGTGGAGACCAGCGACGAGATCGCCGACCAGGTGCGGCGTACGGTGGCGGACGGCAAGCCCGTGGTGGTGTCCATGGGCGACGTGGCCGCGTCCGGCGGCTATTACGTGTCCGCGGACGCCACCCGCATCTTCGCTCAGCCGGGTACGCTCACCGGTTCCATCGGGGTCTTGTCCGTGAATTTCAACGTGGCGGAGACGCTGGCCAAGCTCGGCATCCACACCGACAAGGTGGCGCCGTCGGAGAGTTCCGGGGCGTTCGACATGCTCGAGCACTTCCGCCAGCGCGATCTGGCCCTGACCGCGGCCCAGGTGCGTTCCGCCTATGACCGGTTCGTGCGGGTGGTGGCGCAGGCGCGGAAGATGGATGAGGCGCGCGTCCGGGAATTGGGCGACGGCCAGATCTGGACCGGGCGTGAAGCGCTGGCCAATGGCTTGGTCGACGAGTTGGGCGGGCTGCCCGAGGCCCGGGCCTGGCTGGCCGCGCGCCTGGGCGGTCTGGTGGAATATGACGATTACTATCCCGGCCCCTCGTCGCCTTTCTCCCGGTTGTTCGGAGTGGAGGCGTCCGCGCTGGCGGCGGCCATCCTGGGGCCCGCGCGGCCGGCGGGCCTGGAGGCGCTGGAGAAAGCCGTGGGGCCCTACGCCCGGCGGACGCTGGATCTGCTCTCCCTGGGTTCGGGACCGCTCTACTACAGTATTGACGCGGCCGACGGGGAATAACGGCAGCGGCGGGTGCGCGGCGGCCGGAAAAACGGAGCCACTAAGGGCGGCCGGTGGCCGCGTACAACCGGCGCGCTTTCTCAAGCAGTGTCTCCGCATTTCTCTCGTATGACTTAAAAAGCAGGGTTAGAAATTCGTCAAACGTCCGGTACGCGCCGCGGCTGTTCCGGTATAAAGATAGGGTCTCCATGGTGAAGCGCACCAGATAAAACCCGACCTTCTCTTCCTGTTCTATACGGTATTCCCGGAAAGGTTCGGACCGGTAAAAGAGATCGTCCATGCACAGGATGGTGACCGCGCGTACGACTGTTTCAATGAAGAACACCAGGGGGCTGCCGTAAGCCTGGTCGCGCATCATGCGCTCCGCCGGCCGATAAAGGCGGAGGAGGCGGGCGTTGATCGTCTCCTCCCGCTTTTCCACGGCCGGATTGACGAATGAGTGCGAGAATTCGTGGATGGTGAGGTTGTTGAGTTCGTTCTCCCACTTGAAGAACTCGGGGTCGCCTTCACTGGTGCCGCGTTCGCGGATCACCTGGCAGACCCGGGGCGGGCGGGCGGTTTCAATGCGGAAGCCGTAGCCGCCCTGGGTGGGCATGGCCGGCGCCAGGATGATGTGAAACTCATTCGCCGGCCGGCCGAAGAAGGCGTTGAGCCAGGCGGTGATCTTTTCTCCGGCGATCTCGCCTTTGACCGTCTCCAGCCAGCGCCGGTAGTCGCCCACGCGGTTGTTGAAGAAATTCTGGAAACCGGATTCCCGAGCGAAGTCCCTTAACAATGCTCTGAACGCGTCCAGGTTCTCCCGTCCCTGGGCCCGCCGGGTCAGGTATGCGCTGTAGTCGTAGATGAGGCGCATGTCCGGCAGTCGCGTGCGGAGGATGAAATTGGGAGGCGCGTCATAGGTGAAGTCGAGGCGAGTCAGTCTTTCGGCGCAGGTCACCGCCGGATGGTCGCGCAGCGGTGCGGCCAGGGTCCGAAGATCGCGGTAGTACGTGTTTCCCCGCCCGTCGGGTCCCCTGACGTCCATCCATGATGTTTGCGACAGCACGCAGGAGAGCAATTCCACTTCCGGCGATATTTCCAGCGTGATGGTGGGGGAAAGCTTGAGACGCGTGGCCTCCCGCGCGTAGCCGGTGTGGCTTGCGGGGTCCGGTACTGTGGCGCAGCCGGCGCACAGGATCAGGAGGGGAAACAGGGGGAAGAGCCGGTTCATGTGGTATTGATAGGCGATTTTGGCGGAAGACGCAAGGGGCGTTGCTGAAGCGGAAGGTTGGAGCCAGATGGGTTCACACTATTGCCGCGCGCCGCGCGTGACAATCATGGCGCTTCACTTTCCCCGGCCGGCGCGGCGATTATGCTTGGCCCGTTTTTTCTCTGTGTTCTCCTTGGGCATGATAAAGTTGATGTAGTACTTCCCGCCCGCCTTGACGTTGACTTCCACATTGACGTTCCGGTAACCCCGGCAGCGGCCGGTCAGGATGTAGGTGCCGGGGGCGAGACTGACCCAGAACTGGCCGAAGCCGTCGGCATAGGCGATTATTTTTTCTCCCCGGTGCACCGTGCAGGGGGGCAGGCCGCGGCCGAAGGTCTTGGTCTGCAGGGTGGCGCCGGTCAAGCCGTCGAAAAGTTCCTGGTCGGACCAGCCGGCCATTTCCGGCCTTTGACGTACCCTTGTCCGTCCCGGCCCTGGGTCGCATTGAAATTTCTGAAAAGCGCATCCCAGGCCGCCCGGTCATTATCCGCCCCGGTGAGGGTCCGCAGTCCCCGTGAAAACATGGCGTCCACGGCGTCCTGGTTCGTCATCTCCGGGGTGAACCACTGTTTTTCTCCGTCGACCGCATATTGATCGTTCGTGGCGTCCGGTTCATGCACCCAGACCACCCGGCCGGGATGGATCCCGACGCCCCGGCCCAGCGGTTTGTTCGGGCCTTCCAGGTCGGCGAGCGTGGTGAGCGCGTGCGGGGGAGCGATCAGCCGTGGCATGACAGGGATGAGCACCGCGCCGACGGCGACCACAACTATACCGGTAATGATGATTCGTTTCCGGCTCAGGAGGAACCGGCGCAGCTCCCTAAAGAAGGTGAGGGAGGCAAAAAACGCAATGAGCGTCAGGATGAAATTCACGGCCAGGGGGCTGGCGGCCCTGATGCAGGGATAGGAGAGGCGGCTGGGTTTGGGAAGGACGCGGATGAGGACCCAGACAAGGGCTCCCAACCCTCCCAGGGAGAGCAGGAGACGGGCGAACCGGGTTTCGCCCGGCGTCTTTTCGGTCCTGATGACGGGTGCCGTGAATTTTTGATCCATGAATGATGTTCCTCCCGACAAGGCGTGGGGCGCCAGGTATCCGATTCCACTGCGTGGTTTTCTCCATGGAACTTCGAAAACCCTCCATCACTTGAATAGAGGGTTTTTTAGTTCCCTATTGGCGAAAGTGCTGAAAAATCATTTGATTTTCAGCGTAGTGCATTGGCCGTCTTCGCGCAAGGTATGCATGAGTTCGTACCTCACTCGCCAAACTCTACCTTGCGAGCCGTAATACGAAAACACCCCAACCCAAATAGCGGCGGCCATACCTGAAATATGTCCGACGATTATTGGTTATCCATTCACGTAATGTGGATGCATCGGGATCATGAGGATTCGCAGCCAGATAGTCGTTCACTGCCATCCATTGCGGTGCTTCGTAGCGATCCCAGCCGTCCTTATGAGCCATCACCATCTCAACCAGATCAAAATCCGCTGATTCAAACCGATCCAGGGTGCCTTCCAAAGAAACAAAATCATTTTT
>CAYQRT010000253.1:0-4880 GCA_964419695.1 uncultured Spirochaetaceae bacterium
ACCCGAAAAACTCTTGTGGCTGTCCGCGGTCTGCGGGGAGAGATCGTCAGAAAACTGCTGCATTTCCTCGTGGCTCTGGTGCCGCTCATGGCTTCCGTTGACAAAAGCCTGACCCTCCTCCTGCTGGGCACCGGGGTTATTTTCTATATAATAGTCGAAAAACTGCGCCATGAAGGCGTTGAAGTGCTGGTCATCTCCGACCTGACCATATTCGCGTCCCGTGACCGTGACAAGGGCCGCTTCGTGCTGGGCCCGGTTACGCTGGGTTTGGGCGCCATGTTGGCCCTTGCGCTGTATCCCGAACCGGCCAGCCGCATCGCCATTTACGCCCTGGCCTTCGGCGACGGCTTCGCCAGCCTGGCGGGCAAACTCATCGGCGGCATCCGCCTGCCGTTCACACGGGGTAAAACCCTGGCCGGCACCCTGGCTTGCTTCACCGCCGTTTGGATCATCGCCTTCCGCATTCTGGGCGACCCGGTGTACGCCCTGCTCATCGCCGGGGTGGCCGCCTTCCTGGAAGCCCTGCCCACCGAGGACCTGGACAACGTCCTGCTGCCCGCGGGCACCGGCCTGTTCGTCTCCCTGCTCCTGGGCCTGCGTCTGTTGATCTAGTCCGTTTATTCTTTCATCAGGTAAGGCTGTAGGTCGACTCGAAACCTTTGTACGCCGCCACAACTCCGCCCAGACCGGCCAGTATTCCCGCGGCCAGGGTCAGGGGTGAGAGCGTGAACGACAAAAGCTCCCTGGCCCCCAGCAGCAGGATGACGCCCAGCGGCACCCACCAGGTCCGTCCCCGGAAGGCGGAGATGGCGTAGTTCACGGTGAGAAGCAGGATCAGGCCGTAATGGATGAGAAAGAGCCCCTGTTCATCGCTCAACTTGTAGAGGCCGCTGGTGAGAAGCAGTTGTGAATCGAAGGGAATGGCGAACGTCAGGAGAAAGGCGAAGCCCAGCGCCACGGCCACGATGATCTCAAATTTCTGGTACTGAAAATCGAGCGCGTAGAGGCTTCCAAAAAAGACACAGACGAGCCCGAAGACCCGGCAGCCGTAGATAACGCGGGACAGGATGATGCCGGCCAGGGGGGGTACGGCCAGCATCTGCAGGGCCAGAATTAAAAAACGCAGCGCTTCGGGCACGAACGAAAAAATAAACAGCGAGAAAAAAAAGACCTCCGCCTGCCCGATTCTCTTGAAAAAGCCCCGGAAAAAATAGAACGCGGCCGCGCCGAGAATAAAGAGGAGCAGGGCGCCCACCGCGTTTACCGCCTCGCCGAAGGGCATGATGTCATAGGTGAACCAGAAGGGGTGGGATTCGTAAAAATTGATCCCGGTGTTCCCCAGGAGCGATACAATGATTATGCCCCCGGCGGCCGCGCCCACCGCCGCCAGGACGATGCCGATTCCCAGAAAAAGCGAAAGAACTGAACTCCTCGATCCGAATGCCATGTCCTCATTAATAATACAATTTAGGCAAAGGGAAAAGGGTGAAACAAAGAATTATAATGAAAACCAAACGGTTTTCACCATTTCCGATAATAATGGTTTTCCATTAAGTATATTTTGCTTGAAAAACCCCTATAGGAATGTTTTAATACGTCGATATTGAGAATGAGGTAATCGTCATGCGCAAAACGATCCTGACATTCGTTCTGCTCTCAACGCTTATAGCCCGGCTCTGGGCGGGCGACAGCGCCCGTTTCCTGAACCTTGGGTTTTCGGACGATTCGCGTTACTTCATGTTCGGTCAGTACGGTATCTACAATGGCACCTCCATCCCCTACGCCGAATGCTACATCGTGGACGTGAAGAAAAACGATTTCGTGCCCCAGGGCCGGTGGAGCGAACGGTTTGCCGACGCGCAGCAGGAAGCCGGCAACGACGGCCTGGGCGCGGTGCTCAGGATCGTGGAAAAGAACTACGCCAAACTCAGGTCCTACAGGATCAACCACCTCCTCACCGGCCGGATCGTCTACGTGCTCATTGACGGTCAGATCCCCATCTCATCATTGGAATTCCGGGACTTCAATTCCTCCAGCCTCTACGCGGTCCGGCTCAGCCAGGACTCGCGTGGAAGCGGCACGGGCGTGTCGGCGGCCTTCTGGATCGAAGTCGATGTGAAATACGCCTCCGGCAAGACGGAAACCCATAAAATCGGCCGCGCGGGCTATTACCGCCAGGGAGTCAAGGACTACCGCATCAAGTACCTGCTCTTGGCCCCGGACGGGAAATCGCTCATCTTCGTCATGGAGAAGACCGTGGTCGACGCCTCGGGCGAAAGCATCCGCTACATGGTGGAAACCCGCCAGATCAACAACTAACCCCCCGGCCGCGGGGCTTGCCCCAACCCACTGCATGCGCTACCATTGCCCGTCCTTCGCCGGTCCACTAGGCGGCGCCATTTTTTGCTTGACAGGAACCACCATGCCCGTGTACCCGCTTGTTTTTAAGCCCATCTTCAAGGAACGAATCTGGGGGGGCGATACCCTGCGCGCCGTGTTCGGTAAAAACCCGCCCGCGGGACGGACCATCGGTGAAAGCTGGGAACTGGCGGACCTGCCCGGGGACAAAACCACGATCGGCAACGGACCGGACGCGGGCCGCACCCTGGCCGAGGTGATCCGGCGCGAGGGCCGGGCGGTCACGGGACGGGACGACTTCCCCTCGCCCTTCCCCCTGCTGGTTAAATTCCTCGACTGCGCGGACGTGCTCTCGGTGCAGGTCCATCCCGACCGGGAGACGTGCGCGCGCATGGGCCGCGGCGATTTCAAGACCGAGTGCTGGTACGTGATCCGGGCCGAAGCCGGCGCCGTCATCTACAAGGGCCTGCGCCCGGGGGTGACCAGGAGAGGATTGGAAGAGGCCGTCGCCGCGGGCACGGTGGCGGACCTGCTCAACAAGGTGACGGTGCGCGCGGGCGAGTGCCATTACCTGCCGGCGGGCACGCCGCACACCATCGGCGGGGGGATTCTGATCGCCGAGGTGCAGACCCCGTCGGACACCACCTACCGGCTCTTCGACTGGAACCGCGTGGACAAGACCGGTCGAGGCCGGCCGCTCCACGTGGCGGAAGCGCTGGAGAGTATCCATTTCGACGCGACCGCGGACCAACTGCCGGTCACGACCGGGGGCGTCCTGGTCGATTGCCCGTATTTTACGGTGGAAAAAATCCTGTTGCCTCCGGGGGCGGCCCGGGAGCTCCCCCCGGGGGTCATGCGCGTGCTGGTGGTCATAGAGGGCGGGGGCGCGGTCCGTATCCCGGACGCAGCCGTGCCCTTCCGGGCCGGAGATACCCTGCTGGTCCCGGCCGCCTTGACCGCCACCCTGACCGCGACCGGGGCGGCATGTACGCTGTTATCAATACGTGTCTAGCGGCATGGGCCACGCGGGGTTCCGCCGGCCGCGCATCGCCACAGTATTGCACCATGATCTTCATAATGGCACCACGATCTTCCGTAACAAATCAAGCTTGACAAACGCCGCCGACCTTTTTTATGGTGAGCGGACCACGGGTGCGATTTTCCGGAACGCTCGACCGGAAAACAATATATTAATGAGCATATGCACGGAGACGGAGGCAGACGTACATGAAAAAATCATCAACCATACTCTGGGGATTGTTGCTCCTGGCCGCGGGCGGCCGCCTGGACGCCCAGCTCATTCTGGATCCGCAGGACCGGCTCTATCAATACATCACCGTCTGGGAAGAGAAAGGCTACACGGGCCATCTGCCCCTGCTCCGCCCCTATCCCGCCAATTTACTCGACAGGATTCTGGCCGCGGTGATCGAAAAAGGCGATCCGGAGGAGGCCGCCATCGCCCGGGACTACCGGGAGGCGCTGTCCGTGGAGCGGGACCGGACGCCGCCCGACAAACTCCTGCCCTCGCCCTTCGGCTTCCGGCTCGGCAACTCCCTCTGGACCGACTTCGACCAGATGCTCTACGACATCCGCCCCACGGTCACGGTCCAGGGCGCCTACTTCGATATTTTTTCGTTTTCAGGGTTCGCCACCATGGGGTTCCAGCTGGCCAACGGCGATCCCGCGCCCTACTACACCCGGATTTCCGACGAAGGCAAATCCGGGGGCGGATCGGCCGCGGTGGGGGGCCTGAATTTCGACGGGCGCAACCTGGGGCTGGGCATCATCTTTCTGGGCACGCCCGACCTCTACCTGCAGGGCGGCGTCACGCGCGCCTCCTTCGGACCGTTTTTCGATCACGGCGTGATCATCGGCCCCCAGTGCCCGGGCGCCGGCCACGTGTCCTTCTCCTGGAACACCGACTGGGTGACCGTGACGTCGATCCTGCTCATTGTTAATCCCTTGTATGTAGAAAACGAGAATACCGGCCTGCGGGAACTCACCACCAGCCACAACAACTCCGCCGGTCCGCATACGCTTTCCCTGGAAAAATACGTGGCCCTGCACACCTTCACCTTCTATCCCTTCGACTGGTGGAGCTTCGGCATCATCGAGGCCGTGGTCTTCGGCGGGCGCTTCAACCCCGCCTACCTCTTTCCCCTCCAGCACATGCCCTACACCCAGCTCCTGTTCGGCGACCAGGACAGCTCATATCTAGGTCTGTTCACCCGCTTCCGCCTGCCCCTGGACCTGCGGCTGGACGTCATGTTCTACCTGGACGACATGAACTTCAATAAATTCATCGGCGCCGAAGGCACGCTCTTCGATCTCAACTCCGGGCAGAACAAGTTCGCCCTCCAGGCCGGTCTGGCCTGGACGCCCCGCCTGCCGGTCCTGCGCCGGATGAGTTTCGACTACACCATGATCACCCCCTACACCTTCACGCACAACGCCAAGGCCGTGGTCAACTACCTGAATTATGTGCACGACGATTCCGGCATCGGCAGCCTGCTCAAGCCCAA
>CAYQRT010000254.1:0-4875 GCA_964419695.1 uncultured Spirochaetaceae bacterium
GCACCCGCGGTGCCCGAGCATGGGGTTGAACTCACTCAGGGCGTCGCAGCGGGCGCGTACTTCACTTTCGCTTATTTTCTTCGAGCTGCTGGAACGCAGGTACGACATGAACTTCTTCATCTCGTCCGGATTATGCGGCAGGAACTCGTGAAGCGGAGCGTCCAGGAGCCGGATGGTGACCTCATACCCTTCCATGATCTTGAAGAGCTTGTAGAAATCCGCCCGCTGCATGGGCTTGAGCTTGTCCAGGGCCTTGCGCCGTTCGGCGGGCGTATCGGAGATGACCATCTCGCGGAAAACATTGATGCGGCGTTCGTCGAAGAACATGTGCTCGGTGCGGCAGAGGCCGATGCCGTGGGCGCCGAAGGCGCGGGCCAGGGTCGCGTCCCGGGGCGTGTCGCCGTTGGCGCGTACGTGGAAGACCGGCATGCACTCCTCCACCAGGCTTAAGAAGTCGAGGAGTCCGGAGGATTCGGGTTCGGGCTCGATGAGCGAGGCCTTGCCCAGGTAGATTTCGGGATCCCCGTAATACGGCACGTTAAGGGTGATATAGTCGCCCTGCTTGATGGTCACTTTGCCGATGGTGGCGGAATTCCCCCGGATGCGCATGTCCGTCTTGACCAACGACACCTTACCGTACTGCCGGGCCACGACCGAGGCGTGCGCGGAATATCCGCCCTCGCAGGAGAGCACGCCGGTGGCCACTTCAATCGCCTTCACGTCTTCGGCGAAAGTGGCGGGCATACAGAGGATAAACCGCGTGTCTTCACCCTGCTGCTGGGCCTGCTTGTGGGCGTCCAAAAGATCCTCAGTCTGAAAATAGACCCGGCCGATGGCGGCGCCCGGCGCCCCCGCGATGCCGCCCGGAATAATCTTGAAGGATTTGATGGAACTCATATTAATGACCGGATGCAGCAGTTCCGACAACTGGTTGGGCTTAATCTGCCTGATCACGTGTTCCCGCTCCACCACCTTGCGCTTGTACAGATCAAGAAGCAGTTGGATGTCCGATTGGGTGGATTTATTCATAACCGCCAGCTGGTCGATCAACCAGAGGCTCTTGTTTTCAATAGTAAAGCGGATGGAACGGATTTCCTTGAAATGGTCCTCAATGGTCTTGGCCACCTTTTCCAGCTGCTTAAGGTACCCCGGCTGGATGGAGTTGATGTCTTTCTTGTTGGCGCCGATTTCATTGAAACTTTCCTGGAAGTAGCTCCCGGTTAGCCGTTTCTCGCCGGTCACAATGTTGCGCGTAAAGAATTGGCCGCTGGCTGAATCCTTGCCGTAGTTGCCGTAGACCATGGGTTGTATGAGAATGGCTGTGTCCGAGTCGTCCATTTCGTCCAGCCGGAACATACGTGAGATCCGCTTGAGGGCGATCTCCAGCTGGGTGTAGGGATCCGAGAAGAATCCCTTGGGAAGCAGCGGCTGCAGCTTGGCGATGGACTTGGCCCGCTCGGCCGCCTTCATGTCCTTATGCAGTTCCGTGTTCAGGGTCTTGATGGCGTCCTGAATCGCCTTGTGGTCCTTGGTCCGTTTCTCCAGCTCGGCGATCTTCAGCTCGATTTCCAGCGTTCCCTTCATGAGGAACTGCATTTCGTGGTACCCGAAGTTCTCGCCCACGAACGTGTTGAACGCGGCCAGGTTCTTGTTGCAGAGCCCGAAATTATGAAGCGTGGGATAGTTGACGATGACCAGGTTGGGGCTGATGACGATTTTCACCAGCATGGGATTGGTGGCGTCGCCGAATTTCTTGTGTACGATCTTTTCGATCTTGGCCATGGCGCCTTTGAGATCGGCCTGCAGGTTTACCTTCTCCAGGTCCGCGGCGATCTCCGCGTCGATGATGAACCCCGGCAGAATGGGAAGATCGATGGAGGCCAACTCCATGGCCCGTTGGCCGCGGATGCCGATGCTTCTGTCTCCCGTCTTGTCCTTGGCCGCTTCTCCCGCCGCAAAAAAATGTATATTCTTGATCATAACCTGCCTCTTCTCCTGTTCCCCGTTGTTTAAAAAAGGTTGAGCACGTGGTTGACGGGGAACTTCAAGAACGCCTCAAACATGGGACTGGCTCCCTGCCGCAGGTATTTCTGCAGCTTGGCCACGTCCTTGATGACGCTCCCCGCGGCGGCGATGAGGATAACGCTGCCGTGCTTGACCTTGCCCCATTTGAAGAGCGTGTTGATATCGTGAATGCGCTCGCCCTCGTAAAAAATGTACACGTCGGTGCCGGGGTATTTGGTTTGATAACTCTCAATAATCTTTTTCCAGGCTTCGACGTTGCCGTTATGGAAAAGCTCGTTGGTGACCGGGATGGAGTATAAGGGCGTCATCCGCTTCTTGCCTTCCTGTGCGGCGGGCGCGGCTTCCCGCGCCGCCGGAGCGCCCTTGTCCGGAGACCGACCGGCCTTTTTACCCGCGGCCTTTTTGGCCCGGGCCGGAGCGGCCGCCCGGGCGGGCTTGTCCTCCGCTTTGGGCTTAATCTTCCGTTCCCGGGTCTTGACCGCGCCCCGGGTCAATTGAGACGGCCCCTTCACCTTCTGATTGGAAAGCAGGGCGATGCACTTCTCAATAGCCAGCTTCTTGACCTCGTCCGCCACGGTGCCTTTGATGACGCCCGCGTAAATGGTGACGAGTTCGTTTTTCTTCATGTTCTGAATGGATTGGAAACTCTCCGCCCGTTTGGGGTTGATGACTTTTACGCCCAACTCGGGATGGAAGTATATGAGCACCAGATCCACCGCCTTCCAACGCGCCATTTCGTCGCTCAAGGCGGAGAATTCGGTGATATTCTGCGAAAGATTCCAGGATTCGACGTCATAGCCGTACTTATCCAATAACAGCGAGCTCACGATCGGGCTCACGTGGTTGCTTTCAATCCGTTCCTGTTCGATCAGATCGTTCAGCACGTCGGCGATATTATAATTGCCCTCGATTTCACCGACGATTTCGATGACCGATTTGGCGTAATTGACGACTTTATTGAAATTTTCCCTGCTTCCCAGTGTTTCGACTTCGTAAGCCAAGTTTACCATGTCGACCTCTTTTCGCTTGCAAATTTAAAGGGTGACCCTTTTGGGGTCACCCTTAGTTGGTTGACGAATATTTTATATTTCCTTTAATCCGCCGCCGCGGCTCTTCCGGGAGGACGACCTCCGTTTACGGGAAGAATCAACGACGCCGCGCGTTCGCGAAGTCCGGGGCGCTTTGGCCCGCACGGGCTCGGCCGCGCTGAGCATGTCGAGATACTCGGTCTTTTCATCGCCCTGCCCTTCAGCAGGCACCTGACCGAACGACTGAGCGAGATCCTCGCGGGTGGTGGACCGGCGCCGGGAGAAGGCCGCGAACGCGGCGTCCTGGAAGCCTTTGGACACACCGTGGAGGAATTCATTAAGCACGTTGGCCATGCCGTCGAGCGTGGCTTTTTTGCGCTTGATGGATGTAATATCCACGTCCATGAGCAGACCGGGCTGGATGTGGTACGGATTGATGATGTAATCGAATGAATAGAATTCGTATTCGAGTCTGGTGATCCGTTCCTCGATGACCCGCCGCTTGATCGGATACTTGTAGCTGTATACGTTCTGCAGTTTTTCCTTCATGAGCACGATACGCCGCTTGATCTTGTCCTTTTCAAAAAGGTAGGTGCGGTTCATGGTTTCAATCTGGGTTTCCGACGGACGGATAAAGGCGATCTCATCCCAGCTCTTTTCGATGTCTTCATAGAGCGGGTCGCCGGTGACCGACTTGATCTTGCGGCGGATCTTGTTCTTCATTCTCTTGGCCAGATCCTTGAAGTCCACGATGCCGCGCAGGAACTTGCTGTCTTCATACACCATTTCCAGAACGTCCCAGAGATGCTGGATTTCAATCTCAAAGGACTTGAGCTGGGCGTCGTACGCCTTGCGCTCGTTCAAGAGCTGAGCCTGGTCGTAGTATTTGAGCCGGATGGCATAGCGTTCATCGGGCAGGTTGTTGATGTCCATGTCCTCATACTCACGGATCCGCAGTTCGCGGGCGTTCTTGAGGTTTTCGATGAACTGGTAGCCCATCTTGGAAGTGTCGAGAATGGAGGTGATCGAGTTGACCGCGGTGTTGAAGCCCCGGTTTCTGATATTTTCCATGTCGATGATCTTCTTCAGATTTTCACGGATATTGAGGGAATCGTATTCCTCGGGATCGATTTCCGCGCGCAGACCCTCGATCTTGTCGATGAGGGACTTGGCGAAGAAGGTATAACGCTTGGACTTGGGATCATCTTTGTCATCGGAAGTGTAGTTGGCCACCCTCCGCATCTTTTCGAAGATGATCTCCGAATCCTGCATCTCCTCACGGCCTTCATCGATGATCTGGTCCTTGAGTTTCTCGATCTCCTTGTCCAGGATGTCCATGATGTTCTTGGAGATAAGGTCCTTGATCAGGTACTCGACCGTCACCTGGTAGTGGAAGATCGGGCTGATCAGTTCCGCGTCCAGGATGTTGACCGACAGCTTGACGTCGGACACGTTCCGCGGTTTCTTGATGTTGTCCTTGAACGAGCACTTCACGACCGAATAGGCGTTCTCACCGCGGATGAACGCGCCCACGTCCGTCTTCTGACGGAGGAGCGAGTTGGTGAGGTTTTCCAGGTCGTTGATGCCGCGCTGAACATGGCCTTGCAAGTGACCGTACATGTTGATGATCGACTTGTCGATTTCACCGGTATTGAATTTCTCCATACCGCCGATCTGGTCGAGCAACTGCGCGATCTCCTTGGGGGTGTAGCGGGCCAGGGTCTTCATTTCTTCCTTGTCAATGAAGTTTCTGACCTTCTTCACCATTTCGTCTTCGGAGGTGACTACGAAGCGGTTGAACATGTTCTGGTAGTTCTGGTTG
>CAYQRT010000255.1:0-4850 GCA_964419695.1 uncultured Spirochaetaceae bacterium
TCGGGTCGGGGTGGGCCGTCAGTCTGGGTTCCACCGCGGCCGTCTCCGTGCTCTGTTACGGCGCGTACGCGGTGACGGGCGCGGCCGGGATCCGGGTTGACTACGATCTGGTCTTCACCTGTTACCCCCTCTTTGCCCTGGCGAGTTCTCCCGTCAACATGGCGGAGGTGCTCCTCCAGGCCGAGAACCGGTTCGGCGTCATGCTGGTCCTGAAAACGATCGAACAGACATTATTTCTTCTGTTCTGCATTGGTAATTATTTTCTCTTCCGGTTGCCGGTCTGGACCGTGGTGGCCGCCCAGATCGCGGCGGTGGGTCTGGTTTCCGTCGCGGCCGTGGTCCTGAACTTTTCGGGTCTGGGCTGCCTTTTTTACGCCCGGATGGAACGGATAAAGAAGGTATTGCGCTTCGGCCTCTTCAGCATGGGAGCCACCCTCGGTCAGAATCTGCAGAAGAACGCGGCGCTCGTGGTCATCGGTATCATGTTGAGTAAAGTGGAGGTAGCCCTCTACAGCGTGCCGCTCAAATTGATCGACGTTCTGCAGATTCCCTTGATCAGCTTTTCCAATGTCGCCTTTCCCTTTCTGTCGCGGGCCGGCAACGGCCGTGATCCGGAGAAAATGAAGGATCTTTTCTATAGATATGCGGGCGTTCTCACCATTCTTTTCGCCCCGCTCCTGGTGGCGGTCTTTTTCCTGGCGGAACCGATCATCGTTCTTTTTTCCGGGGAAGGATACGTGCAGGGCGGCGTCACCGTGATCCTGCTGCGCCTGTTCGTCGTGGCCGGTTTTTTTCTGCCGCTCGATCGCTTTATCGTCAACACGCTGGAGGGGCTGGGCCTGCCCCGGTACACCTTTATCAAAACGGCGGTCGCGGCGGCCGTAAACGTGGCGGGCATTGTCATCGCCGTTCTGGCGTTTCACTCCCTTGAGTCGGCTGCGGCCGTGACCGTCATCACCACCTTGGGCGGACTGGTGCTGGGGGCCTGGTTTCTCAAGCGACGGTTGGACGTCCGGTTCCGCAATATTTTTCCCTTCGGCCTTGAGAGCCTGCGGGAGAATGCCCGGTGGGTGTGCCGCGCGGTGTTCAAGGCGGTGGGATGGCGAACGTCGGGGAAGAAGCCGTGAGGCGCGGAGCGCCCGGTGGAAGGAGGTACGGAATTGTGGAAAAGGAAATGATGGATACTGACGCAGGATCGGGGATGAGCCTTGTCATCCCGGTGGGTAACGGCTCACCCTACCTGCCGCACGTGTTCCGGGCGCTCAACGCCCAGACGCGGCGTCCCGACCAGATACTCATTGTCAATGACCGGGTGCGGGACAATTCCCTGGCCTGCGTCGACCTGCTCGACATGCCTTTCCGGATCGTCGCCTCCCGCCCCGACCGGGGCCGCTACGGGGCCGCCGCGGCGCGTAATATCGGCGCGGAGTATTCCAAGGGCTCCCTGCTGGTCTTTCTGGATGCGGACGTCATTCTGCCCGTGGATTACCTGGAGGCGTTGAGTCGGAAATTCGAGAACGCGCGGCGTTCTGGCGAGACCGTGGACGCCGTGGTGGGAATTTCCGGGACCGATTGCACGTTCCGGGATTTCTTCAGTAACTACAAAAACCTCTGGATGCGCTTCACCTACCAGCGGCTGCGGGGTTTCGTGGGGACCGTCAACACCAGCTGTTTCGCGGTGCGGCGGGAGGCCTTCTTCGGTTCGGGCGGTTTCGATGAGTTCCGGCGCCGGGACGTGGAAGACGCCGTGTACGGCGACAAGCTTTACAAGCAAGGCTACCGCGTGGTGGTGGACAACGATCTTGAGTACGTGCACAAAAAAAAGTACGGACTCTTGTCCGCGATCCGGGTGGACATGTTCCGCAGCCGGAAATTGACGGAATACTCCCTGTCGGTCCTTCTGAACAAAGAGTCGAATCCCCGCAGCTCGATTCCCCGCAGTTATTTCTTCGGCATTCCCCTGTGCTGCGCGGCGCTGGCCCTGCTGCCGGTCGCCATTCTCAACCGGTACGTGTTGTTCATCTCTCTCTTCCTCCTGGCCCTCTCCTCCGCGTTGAGCCTGGAGTTCCTGTCCTATGTGGGAAAGATCAAGGGGCGTCTCTTCGCCCTGAAAGCCTTTTTTTACCAACTGGTCGTGTTCACGTCGAGCGGCATCGGTATCGCGGCCGGGTTGGTGACCTCGCTCGCGCCGGGAGATCCCGGTGCGGCGCGTGAAAAATCTAAATAAAGGAGTGTCTTATGGTGCTGAAAAAATACCGCAAGGAAATTGCCGCGCTGGGCTTTCTGCTGGCGGCCTTCGTCTTGACGGGGGTGGTGCTGTCGTGGGGACACTATTCGCTGGAGATTCCCAACGTCTGGTTCTTCCTGTTGAAGCTGCTTCCCTTTGCCTGCGCGGCGGCGTTTATCGCGCTGTTCCCCCTGGACCGGCTCAAGACCCCGCTGAAGCTGCTGGCCGTCCTGGGCGCGTTCGGCGTCATCTTCGCCTATTTCATCGGCAAGCTCATCTATTATTTCCTGGAGAAGCCGGTCTGGGTGGAGTTCTATCTGCTGTTGCAGTTCATGACGCCGGTCATCATTCTGTCGCTGGCCCTGGCCCTGCGCTGCGGCGGCATGAAGACCCGGGACGTGGCCGTGTTCGGCGCGACCGGCATCGTCTTTATGGTGTCGGGGATCGAGGACCTGGTGTCGCAGATCGTGCGGATGGTCATCGTGCCCGGGTACGCCATGCCGGCCACCTGGGATTGGGCCCGGCACATGACGGTATTCATAGGCCACGTCCCCACCCAGTACGAGGCGTACGCGTTTATCGCGGTTCATTTCGCCCTCATCGCCCTCATCCTGTATGTCGCCTACGCGAAAAACAACGTTTTCCTGCGGTTGGGAAAACGATTGGCCGCCCGGTTGCGGGTGGACCAGATTGATCGATCATAAGCCGGACCCTGTTCGGTTTTGCATGAAGGGAGATTTTATGGAAGAAAAAAAACCGTCTCGCTATAGCATCGTGGTAGCGGCCAAGAACGAGGAGCAGTCCATCGGCGGCGTGTTGCAGCGGTTGTGCCGGATGACCGACGACCTGATCGTCGTGGACGGCAATTCGACCGACGACACCGCCGCCATCGCGCGCCGTTACGGGGCGCGGCTGATCCGGGACAATGGACGGGGCAAGGGAGACGCCCTCAGAACGGGCCTGATGCACGTCACCCACGGGATCACCGTCTTCATAGACGCCGACGGCTCTCACGACCCCGACGACATTCCCCGGCTGGTGGAACCGCTCGTCAGGGATGAAGCGGATCTGGTCATGGGTTCGCGGATGCTGGGCGGCAGCGACGAGTTGTTCACCTCCCTTCCCGAGGTGATCCGGTTGCTCGGCAGCCTGGTGATCAGTCTTTCCATCAACGGCAAATACGGATTGCGTCTCACGGATTACCAGAACGGGTTCCGGGCCATCAAAACGGACGTGGCCAGGAACATCAACCTGAAAAGCGACATCACCACCATCGAGCAGGAGATGAGCATGAAGTGCCTGCGCCACGGGTACCGGGTCACCGAAGTTCCCACCCATGAATACCGGCGGTACGGGGGGAAGTCAAAAATAAACGTGGGGAGGGTGGCGCATAAATACGTGTGGAGCCTTCTTTCGGAAATGTTCAAATCCCGCAAGCCGGCGGGGTGGGCGCACAAGTAACGGAATCCATCCGGCGCTCCGGGCGCCGGAACCTTTCTTGACTCCGGACGGGATTATTTCGACATTGAAATGGCCCAAAG
The DNA here is from genome assembly GCA_964419695.1 of uncultured Spirochaetaceae bacterium. GTDB lineage: Bacteria > Spirochaetota > Spirochaetia > SZUA-6 > RPPD01 > JAFGSW01. Next base: position 3,769 of record CAYQRT010000255.1, read on the forward strand.
GAATTCCCCCGGGAGGCGGCCTGACCGGCCGGTGCCGATCCGGCACGGGGGTGGGGAGGAAGAAAGGAAAGCGATATGAATGAAAAGTTACACATCCCGGTCATCGTCGGCACGGTGCGTCAGAACCGCGTGGGACGCAGGGTGGCCGACTGGTACCTGGCCGAGGCGCGCCGGGCCGCGCCGCACATGGATTTTTCGGTCCTGGACGCCGCCGAACTGAACCTGCCCCTGTTCAACGAACCATTGCCGCCGCGCGCCCACAAGTACTCTCCGCTTCAGGACAAGCTGGCCGCGTTGATCGGCGGGGCCGACGGGTTCGTGGTGGTCACCGGAGAGTACAACCACTCCATCCCGGGCAGCCTGAAGAATCTGTTCGACTACGTGATGGCGGAATGGGACAGGAAGGCGGCCGCCTGCGTGGGGTACGGCACCATGGGCGGCATCCGCGCCATCGAACACGTCATCCAGGTGTTCAATTTCCTGGGCGTGGCCGTGGTGAGGGATACCCTCCACATCACCGGGATCCGGGAGGCGCTGGACGAAAACGGCATGCCCCGGCCGGGGTTCGTGCAGGGCGACATTACCAGACAGCTCAAGGAGCTGGAATGGTGGGCGCAGGCGCTCAAGGCGGCGCGCGGCTGATGGGAGGAGGGTGGCGGACAATGATATGCGCGTGATAGTCACGCGCTCGCTGATGGAGGAAGGAGATGGGGAGCATTATTCGCGTGCAGGGTTGTCTTTTTCCTTTTCTTTCCCGGGAATACAAACTTTAGCTAGAGTATGCCTCAGGGGTACGTCCGCGTTACCGGGACGCCGGCAAAACAATGGGTACGGTGTTCGGCTGATCTTCTTACCAGTGCTTTTGAAATGTTTTTCACCGCGCGTTTGGCCGCTTTTTTGGGCTGTATGCGCTCCTTCCACATGACGGATGCGCCAATCAAGCCATAATATTTTCCTTTTACACGATTAAATTCTTTCTCTATTTGCCGGCGCCTGCACCGCCTTTGGTATATTGCGGATGTCAGAAGCAAAGGCTGACAGCAGCGTGAAGATCAAAGCTGCCAGGAAAGAATAGGCGAGAA
>CAYQRT010000256.1:0-4831 GCA_964419695.1 uncultured Spirochaetaceae bacterium
TTGCGGTGGCGATCACCCTGTTGTGGCAAGAGCACCCGGACCTGAAGGTCCTGATCGTCGACCTGGACGCCCACCAGGGCAACGGCTACGCCGCCATCTTCACCGATGACCCGCGCATGTTCATCCTGGACGCCTACAACCGCGACATCTACCCTGAGGACCGGCCCGCCCGGAAATACGTGGACTTCCCGGTGGAGCTTAAAAGCGATACCGATACGAAAACGTACCTGGCTCAAGTGGAGGCCGCTCTGCCCCTATCCCTGGACGAGGCGGATCCCGGCATTATTATCTACAACGCGGGCACCGACATCTACGAGCATGACCCCTTGGGACACCTGGCGGTCAGCGCCGACGGCATCATCCGAAGGGACGAACTGGTCTTCCGGGAGGCGCACGGCCGGGGCATACCGCTTCTCATGCTTCTGGCCGGGGGGTATACCGGTGAAAGCGGGGGCATCATCGCGCGGTCGATCGCGAATCTGCTGCGCCTCAGCTCCTCAGATCGCGGCAGGGACTCCGAACGGCGCTAGAGTTCAATCGTTCACTGACGTATGTAGGGCCGTCCCAGAGCGGTTTGGTGGTCAACAGCAGGCGGATTTTGCCGCGCCGGCCGGCGCGGATCCGGCGGTCCAGGCCGATGCTCACATCCGGACCTGCTTGCGGTCCGCCAGCACGGCCAGCACAGCCACCCCCAGCATGACCGCGGCCAGGACGAATTCGGCGCCGACCAGGGCCTGGATGCCGGCCGCGTCGGCCAGGAAACCGATACCGGAAGGAAAGAGCGCTCCGCCGATAACGCCGAACACGGAGAGGAAACCCGCCACTTGCCCGGAGGAGGAGGGAAACTTCTGCGAGGCCAGGGCCACCGTGGTCGGGTAGATGCCGGAAATAATGAAGCCCAGGCCCATGACCAGGACGAGAGCCAGCACCGGGTTCGGAATCAGAAACCAGACAATGATGACGGCCAGGGCGGCCAGCATGGAGACGATCAAAAACCTGCGGAAGCCCCAGCGGTCGGCCCAGGCGCCCACAAAGAAGCGGCCCGTGGAAAAGGTCAGCCAGAAAAGACTGGTAACCAGGGCCGGATGGATCATGTTGGCCAGGGTGGTCGCCTTCCAGAACGAGGAGAGCCAGTTGCCCACGCCCAGCTCCACGCCGCAGTAGACGCAGAGGATGGCGGCGGAGAACCAGAGCAGGGGGCGCTTGTAGACGGCATAGCGTTTCTTGGGTTCGGCCGGGGGCGAAGGCGGCAGGGGCGTAAAGCACAGCACGGCCAATATCGTCACCGGCCCCAACGCGGCCAGGCCCAGGGCCCAGCGCCAGGCCGCTCCCGTACCGAATAGTTCTACCGCCAGGGCGATGAGCGGTCCGGCCACGGCGCCCACGCCGAAGAAGAAATGCAGGCGGTTCAGCGCCTTGCCCTTGCCCTCCGGATGGGCATCGATCACCAGGGTATTGAACCCCACCTCGAAGGTGGCCACCCCCATGCCCAGAAACACATTGCCCAGCAGGAGCACCGGCAGGTTCGGCGCCAGGGCGGCGCAGAGCAGTCCCGCGGTGAACACCACGCAGCCCGCCACAAGTACCTTGCGTTTCTCCAGGACATGGATGAGGAGGCTGGAGAGGATGAGCACCGTCAAGGACCCCACGGCCTGAGCCGGGAAGAGAATTCCAGCCATGCCGTAGGTCACGCCCCAGTCGTCCTGGATAAGGGGAATGAGCGGTCCGATCACACATAAGGCGACGCCGATGGTGACAAACCCGAAGTACTGAAGAAAGATAACGCGCCGCAGGGGACGCGGTGCGGGAGAAGCGGTTGCGGATTCGTTCATATGCCGGGGATCTCTTTTCTGACCGTCACCGTCCGGCGGACGGCGATTGCATCACGCCCAGCATAGCGTATCAGCGGCGGTTGGGCAACGGTGCACGCTTTCGCGCACCGGCTGGCCATGGCGCGCGGCCCGTGATAGACTGTCTCCCCAGGAGGCGATATGAAACACAGGTTTGCCGGCGCCGTGCTCACGGCGCTGCTGCTTCTCTCAATTTCCTGCATCAAGGGCGACCCGGCCGACTTTCCCGCCAAGGATATCCGCGCCCTGGACGTGTTCCGGTACGCGCCGCCCGAGGCCGCCCTGGTTATGGCGATCGACTTCGACCTGATCCTCCGCGATCCCGAACTCGGTCCCGACATTCTCAGGGCGCTGCGCGACGATCCCTCCCCATCGAACATGTTCCAGACCGCGCTCCCCTTCTACGAGGAGATCGGCTACATTCATGGCATCGCCCTCTATTCACAAACCGCCAACGATCTAGGAGACGCCGGTTCGGACCTGGCCGGGCGCGTCGCCCTCCTGTCGGTGGAAATGGACGAGGAGGCTGTTCTCGCCGATTTGGAGAAAACGCGGACGCCCCTGCCGTATCAGGGATACCAGGCATACGATCTGGAAAAGAACCTGCAGGTGGCGTTCCTGGGGGACGGCCGGATCCTCGTCGGAGGTGATGAAAAGATCATGCAGGCTATCTTCAACCGTCTTCCCGAGGCACGGGAGGTGCCCCACCACCTCATACCCACCGCGGGTACGCTGCTCTACCTGCGGGTACTTAATGAAAAAATCGGCGGTCGCGCCACCCTGAAAGGGAGCGTGGGGGATACCGCCAAATTCATCGAGATAACCGTGGCCGTCACCGGCGGGGAAATCATCGGGGTCATGGCCTGCGACGTCGACCTGCCGGACCAGGAGACCGTCGAGGCGCTCCAGGGTGAAATGAAAAAATCCATGCCCCTGGCCTCTGTATTCCATAACGCCGCCCCTGAATACACACAGGAACCATGGGGACTCCGTGTGGTTTACCGGATCGACAAGAGCGTGTTCTGGGAGGAAATCAAGCAGGCGTTTTAGTCCCCGCAAAATACTACCAATGTACGCCGTTCACCGCTATACTGTAAGTAGAAACGGCGGGACAATCGGCGCCGGGAGAGGAGAGGGCCCGAAACCAGGCCCACGACATGCAGTCCGATCAAGTTCAACAAGCCCTGCAGGGGATTCGCAGCGCGTTGGAACCTTCGAACGAACAGATTCTGCTTTGGATCCTGCTCGTGGCCGCGCTTATCATCATCCCCCTCACCATTCTCCTCATCATCACCCGGCGCGCCCGGGTCCGGCGCCTGCGCGCGGCGCTGCACCGCTTCCATGAGATCCTCCTGCAGCGGGGACTCTCCAATGACGAGCAGTCCCTCATGGAACGGTTGGAGAAGTACTTCCAGCACGACCCGGGACGTCTGCCGGAGCTGGCCCACGACCCCGCCCTCTTTAACGGCGCCGCCCACAAGATGATCGAGGCCGAACCGGAAATGGAGGAACAGATAGCCCGCCTGCGCTTCAAGCTGGGGCTCATCTTCAAGAACGCCTTCCAGGCGCCACACTCCACCACGGAATTGACGCCCGGCATGGCGGTCTACCTCACCCTGGGCGGCAAGACCGAACTGAACGCCATGATATCGGACGTGCAGGACAAGGGATTCTTTATCCGGTCATCCCTGCCCGGCCGAACCGGAGATCAGGCCACCATCGAGTTCCGCTCCAATGCCGGGGTCTTCCGCTTCCGTACCCATGTCAAAAAATACGAAAACGGTTTCTTCCTTTTCACCCATACCGAACAGGTCCAACAGGTGCAGAAAAGGCGCTTCTTCCGAAAAAAAGTGGAGCTGCCCGTCACCCTGGAGCGGCCCACGCTCAAGGAGAGCGCGGCCAGCTACGCCATGGACATCTCGGGCGGCGGGGCCCGCGTCCACAACCCGGGCCTGGATTACCGCACGGGAGAACTCATCACCATCATCGTCTTTCTGGGCCGGCGGGAGGAGGCGGTCATCCAGGCGCGCGTCATCCGCTTGAACCGCAAGGACGATTCGGTGAGCCTGGCCTTCGACAACATCAAGGAAACCCTCCGCGACCGCCTGGTCCGCCTGACCCGCTGAAAAGGCCCCGCCGCCATGTCTCCCCTGGTCTCCGTCGTCATTCCCACCTGGAACCGCCTGCCCCTGCTGCGTGAGGCGGTCGCCTCGGTCCGCGCCCAGACGTTCGCCGATTATGAATTGATCGTGGCGGACGACGGCTCCACCGACGGCACGGGAGCCTGGCTCGCCGGCCGGCACATTACAACCGTTTCCCTCCCCCACGCGGGCCGTCCCGGCCTGGTACGCAACCGCGGCGCGGCCGCGGCCCTCGGTGAATGGCTGGCCTTTCTCGATTCGGACGACGTATGGGAAGCGGACAAACTGGAGCGCCAGGTTGAGTTTTTCCGGGCGTACCCCGCCCTACGCCTCTGCCATACGCGCGAGCGATGGCTGCGGAACGGCCGTGAGATATCGCAGGCCGGACAACGCCACCGGCGCAGCGGATGTCTTTTCCGCGACTCGTTGAAGAAATGCATCATCGGTCCCTCCACCGTCATGCTGGATCGTTCCCTCTTCCGCGAGCACGGCGGATTCGCGGAAGACCTGGAAATCGCCGAAGACTACGAATTCTGGCTGCGCCTGACCGCGCGTGAGGAAGCGGGCTACCTTGACCGGCCCCTCACCGTCAAGCGCGGCGGGCACGCGGATCAACTTTCCGCCAAATACGGCCACATCGAGTTCTTCCGCATTCGAGCCCTGGAACGGACCCTGACGTACGGCGGCTGGACGGAAGAGGAACGTTCGCTGATCCTGGCCGAACTCTCGTCCAAATGCGCCATCTACGCCCGGGGCGCTGCCAAACGCGGCAAAGACGCCGAAAGCCGGGAGTTCCACGGCCGCGCCCGACGCTATGCGGAGGAGCGGTACGGCGACGCT
>CAYQRT010000257.1:0-4825 GCA_964419695.1 uncultured Spirochaetaceae bacterium
TAAATCATATAAAGGGTGTACCATTTAGCCCTAATGCTGATGTTATGATTTCATTTAATGACATTATTACACAACCTGTTAATTACGGTTCGGTTAATACCCAATTGAATGATGTGAATATAACAGTCACAATCGATTCTTCTTTTTTCGGCGAATCTGTAAGAAGTATCGGTCCAAATAAAACTGAGTACATTAAAAACGGTGTTAGTGTTATTATTGAGTCGGTACCGCGTCAATAACCAATTATTATCGATTCCGCCCGGCCCACCCAGCCGGGCTTTTTTTTCGCCTTGCGCCTCCGTGTGCTTTGAGCTACACTGTCCATGAAATCCATTAAGTAATAACGTAAGTCCACGGGTCCCGGGGGCGCCCGCGGCGGTTGCGCGAGGTTCCGGTCATGACAAACAGTATTCCCCTTTCCCCCGATACGGTTCTGGTTGTGCTGCTTCTGTGCCGATTGGGAATATTCGCCGTATTCCTTTTTTTATTCCGCAAGAGCGACTGGCGCCTCAATCTCATCCTTTTTTCCATTCTCTTCCTGGCCACGCTTTCGTCCGCGGCCGGCTACATGTTGGCGCGCGAGGTGGCCCCGGGCGTGCAGGCTCTGGCTTATTTGATAGTGGCCGTGGGGGTGTTGGCCGGACCCACGGTCCTGCTCTACTTGCGTGTTTACCTAACCGGCCGGGTCTTTTCCATCAGGAACGATATTTCACACATTATCCTTTTCCCCATCGCCTTCGGTTTACTGTTCATGCTGGCCATCCTGCAGAACGACCGGTACACCTACCAGAATCTGGATACGCTGTCGGCCCTGGGGCTTTTGGTCTACGGCGGGCTCTATCTCTGGTTCTCCCTGCGGTTGATCGTGCGCATCAGGAGGAAGATGGAAGGGAAAATCCGTCCGGTCTTTTGGCCCGTTTTTTTCCTGTCCGATTACCTGGCGTTGACGCTCATCCGCGCCGCGGTGCTTTTTATCCGGGGCGGGTTCGATCCGGCGCGGACTGAGGCCTACGCGGTGATCCTGTTCGCGGGCGGCTGCCTGACCGTGCTGGAAGCGGCCGGTATTCTAGTCCTGGGCGCGGTCCGTCTCTACCGGCTCCGCTCCCCGGGCGTGGAGAAGCGCATGTCGCCCGAGGAGGTGAAGCGGGTGGTCAAGCTGGTGCGGGAGCGGGTGGAACTGAAGAAGGCCTACCGCGACCCGGGGCTCTCCCTCAAGGGCATGGCCCGCGTGTTGAACGTTCCCCACCGCAACCTGGCCCGCATTATGGAGGAGAAGTTCGCGGCCAATTTCATGGATTACGTGAACGGGTTCCGGGTCCGGGAGGCCGTGGCTTTGCTGGAGAAGTTCGCGGGCCAGCGCACCATTCTGGGGCTATCGCTTCAGTCCGGGTTCGATTCCCGGGCGGTGTTCAGCAAAGCGTTCAAGAAACTGACAGGCTTCACGCCCCGGGAGTATGTGAGGAATTTTAAAAAGATGCAGTATTGATTGCTCGGAAGAATTTGTGGAGATCAATTCTTTGTCTGCCATCCTTCGACCAGCGGATACCGAAGGTATCCGCTGCTCAGGATGACGTGTGCCGGCTCTCCTACTTCAACCTCAGCACCGGCGTGTTGCGCTTGAGGAAGCGGTTGGTCTTCAGGTCCCGGACCGTGACCGACAGCCAGCGGTTTTCGTCCACCATGAAGGAGATGTCCAGACGGGGGGCGTTGTCATTGGGTTCGTGCGGCGGGTCCAGGTAGCCGAGGGTGGGGTTGTCCTTGTTGAGGGGGATGACCACCGGCTGGTCGTCGTTGTCCTTGAGCGAGTGCAGGCGCCCCTCGCCGTCCCAGATGAACTCCTGCTCGATCAGGTGTTTCTTGCCGATCTCGCAGATCTCCAGCTTGAAATAGTTCTCCGGTATGCCCAGGGGGCAGGTGGGCACCAGGCGCCGCTGCCAGAAGTCGGGCGGGGTGGGGAAGGGCGTGCCGTTGGGCACGATCACGTTGTACTCGGGCTCGTGCGTCTTCTTGTGGTAGGTGATGAAGGCGTAGTCGTGGACGATGAAGTCCGCGCTGGTCAGGTGGTTGGCCCCGAAGGCGCAGGCGCCGTAGGCGATGGCCTCAAAGGGCTGCCAGGCACGCACCTTGTCGCGGCCGAAGATCTTCTCCACGCGCGGGTACACGCCGGGCAGGAGGGTGGAGCCGCCGGTCATGAGCACCTCCCGGATCAGGGCGCGGTCGATGCCCATGGCCGCGGCCTTGTCCAGCACGTCCGCGATCAACCGGTCCATCTGGCGGTAGAGGCCGTTCTTCTCCAGCAGGGCCGTCAGGTCCTCGCGCGTGAAGTCCGGGGCGTCGGCGGCCGCGGCCCGGCCGCCCGCCAGGCGCGCCTCAAAGCGCTTGAGCTCCCGGGGAGGCACCAGGTAGAAGGCCTCGCGCGGCCGGAAGTAGAGGCCCTCCTTGACGCGGCAGGCCTCCTCCAGCATCGCCCGGTACCAGAAGCGCGCGTCCGGGTCGCGCGAGTCCGCGGCCACATTGTAGTTCAGGCGCCGTACGATCTCCTCCACGATCCAGCAGTCCACCAGGTTGCCGCCCACGGCCGCGCCTTCCTTGGCGATGACCCGGCAGCGTCCCTGGCGCGCGGTCTTCTCCCCGATCTCCACCAGGGCCAGGTCGAGCGTGCCCCCGCCGAAATCGAAGACCAGGGTGAACTGCGGCTCGTCCACGCGCAGGGAATAGCCGATGGCGGCCGCCACCGGTTCGTCGATGATCTTCAGGCGGGTGATGCCCATCTCGGCGGCGATCATCTTGAGCTGGGCGCGGTAGGGTTCGTAGCTGTCCACCGGCACGCTGAAGACGATGTCCCGGGGCCGTTCGCCCTTGGCTATTTTTATGTGCCGCAAAAGCTCGCGCAGGAACAGGGAAGCGGCCTGGCGCGCGTTCCAGGTGCGGCCGTAGCGGTGGTAGAGCACCTTGCCGCTTTCCTTCAGTAGATAAGGCTTGAAGCTGGAGATAAACTGCGGGGAGTAGGGCCGGTTGTCCCTGGCCAGGGCCTCACGCCCTATGAGCGCCCGTTGGCCGATGAAGAACAGGCTGCGCAGCACGGGCCAGTACCCGATTTTGGTCTGGAGTGAATCCTGGGGCAAAACGTAGAGGCAGGAGGGCACCGAGTTGCGCACCTCGATCTCCTGCCCGGGCGGGGCCTCGCGGCAGACGTCCGGCAGGTGCATCATTTCCGGCAGCTGCTGGCTTTTGTTCCAGCGCGCGATGCGGGTGTTGGTGGTGCCCAGATCCACGGCCCATTTACTCATGCGCGGAAGTCTCTCTGGTTGTTCGCTTGGCGAAAAGACATTGTCCGAGATGATAGCGGCATACATGACTGCTTGTCAATGGAATCGGGTTGCGGACGCGTATCATCCTTTGACAGGCTCAGGATGACAGCGGCGGTCACCCTGAGCCTGTCGAAGGGTGTCCGGACATCACCGGGCTTCAATCTTCACCGGTGAGTGAAAGACCGCCTGAGTCCGCGTCCTCGGACAAGGAAAGACAGCCTGCGTCCTCCCCGCCCAGGCGGCGGCGGATGCGGTGGATGGCCTCCTCGGCCGCGCCGTGGAGGATGGACCAGGCATTGTCACGCGTGATCGTCGTATCGCGGAAAAAACGGTAGAGAGGGGGAAGCGCTTCCCGGCCGCCGTGGGCGCCCAGGAAGCTTATAGCCGCCCGGCGCACCTCCAGGGCCTTTGAATCGAGCGCTCCGATACAGAGGGCCGTGGACTTTTGGCCGGGAAATTCACCGTAGGCTTTGATAAGCGCCAGGCGGACGGTGGTGCTTCGTTCGGAGGGGAAGAGCGCGTACAGAAGGTCGATGCGTTTGGGCGTGGGACGTTCGGCCAGCTCTTCCACGGCGCTGACGCGGCCCGCCAGGTCCAGGTCGTCATAGTGCGCCCGCACGTATTTCACCAGACCCAACCCCAGTGCCTGGGCGGCCATGAACCCGGACGCGAAATCCCTTCCCTTGACCAGCTTCTGCAATGTTTCTTCGGTCAGCGGGTGGTTCCGGAAATCGCTGATCAGCCGGTACAGACATTCCAGGTCTTCAGTGTGCCAGGAGCCACGCCTTGCCTGGGCGGTAAGTACGACCGGGTACAGGTCGCATTCCGCGGTCACGGCATGCAGCCGGCCGGCCAGCGCGGCCGCGGCTTCGATGACGCCCTTGACGCCTTGTATGTTTATGTTTCGCCGGAAAATATAGAGGTCGATGCCGGCTTCATGTATCACGTACCCGCCCGTGAAGCGGTCCAGGATATCCAGGGGGTCCGTCACCCGCCGCCCCAACAGCGGCCGTCCGGCCAGCATGTTGATGGAAAGGAATTCCTCACGCGGCAGGCGCATGACCTGTCCCGGCAGCGGAACGCGGAGGCAGTGGCCGTTGCCGCCCGTCAGCATCAACCGGCGCGGCAGCACGGCCGGGCGCCGGGCGGTGACGCGCAGGGCGTCCTTGCCGTCGATCCGGTCCCTCGTCACGGTGAATTGGATTCCATCCACCAGGCCGGTTGCGGGAAGGTGAAGCCGGAACATCCGGCTGGGATGGCTGAACCCGAAGTATGTTTCCAGGGAACGGTAGATGGATTTTAATTTCAAGGTAACGAGGAAGTTTATGCCCAGACCCGGCACCAGGATGACAAGCACCAAGGCCAGGAGGAAGATCAGAATCGACGGCATCGCAGAGAATCATAGCGGCCCGTATTCGCTCTGTCAACAAAGGATAAAAGACGGATCGTCTGTTATCCTTCGACAGGCTCGGCATGACGGGTTGAGGTATCAATCATTTTCTGAAAGTGAAAGC
>CAYQRT010000258.1:0-4763 GCA_964419695.1 uncultured Spirochaetaceae bacterium
CGCACGGTCCAGTCGAATCACCTGGAAACGGTCTGGCATACGCCGTGAGGCGGCTTTATTCCACCACTACCGTGGAGAATCGATATATTCCTTTTTATTGAAATTGAATATATCGATTCTTCCAAGGGACTGCGAAAACCCACTATTCCTTGGGATAGGGGTTTTCGCAGTCACCAAACCATACCAAGAGGCCTATTCAGGGGAAATAGGCGATATGGTACTATTATATATGCGCTATCAACAGCTATAGTTTTTTTCATTTATTATTGTTAAATTAAATAATTGTGCTATTAATGTCATGGTGCACGACAACTTACCATCGGCCCGCGGGCCGATGGTAAGTTGTTTGGCAGAAAAATCACCGGAGGTGATTTTTCTGCAGACGACGGCATTGCCTGCCGGGCGTCTGCGGAAAATAGCCGGTGTGACTGCAGACGAGACGAGGGCGGAAGGCTTTCGTTTCGTTCCTTCCTCCCGTCCCGTCTTGTGCCTGACGCTCCCGCTCTGCGGGAAGAGAAGGCCACAACCTTTAAAAAGTAAAGGGGCGAAGCGACAGCGGCCGGCCGCGACAGCGGCCACCGAGGGCGCTTCGAGCGCGTTTTTATAAACGCGTCGGGTTCCGGCCTCCGATAACACGGAAAGGACGGCAGGGTATGGATTGCAGAAGTGCAAGTGCAAAGAAAAACGTGATGAAAAAAAGAATGATCCTGATACTGGCCCTGGCCGTCACGGCGGCGCCGGCGTTCGGCGCCGACACGGGCGAACAGGAACGCTTCGCCGAGGGCGAGAGTTTCTACTACGCTAAAAACTACGCGCTCGCCCTGGAATCGTATACGGCCTTCATCGCCGCCTACCCCATTTCAGAACTGCTTCCCGACGTGCAGTACCGCCGGGCGCTCTGCCTGCTGCGCCTGCAGCGCTACGACGAATCACTCGACCTTTTTGAAAAAATCCTCAAGCGCTACCGCGCCACCCGGTATCTCGATCTCATCCCCTTCTGGCAGGGAATGGCGCGTTTTTACAAGGCGGAATATTCCCAGGCGCTGAATCGCCTGGCTGTCTTTTTGTCCAAACCCCAGGATCCGGCCCTGACCGCCCAGGCGCGCTATTACCAGGCCGTGTGCCAGACGGAAACGGCCGATTACGCGGCGGCCCAGGCCACGGTCTTCCGGTTTCTCGCCGAACATCCCAAGCACGAACTGGCCGACCACGCCTTCCTTCTTTTGACCTTCATCCATTTCAAGCGCAACAACCCGGACGCGATCATCGCCCTCCATGCCGATCCGCGCGCCGCGGCCCTGCCCGGACCGCTCAAGGACAAGTTCCTCATGTACTACGCGGGCGCCCTCCTGTCCCGGGAACGGCCGGAAGAAGCCAAGACCATCTACAACAAACTCCTGTCCTCCGGTCCCGAGATCCAGGCCGTGGCCCTGGCCAAGCTCTTCTCCCTGGCGCAGCAAAGCCGGGAGCTGGAGCGGATGGAGGAACTGGTCCGCCGCGCCGAGCAGTCCCTGGCCGACAACCCCACCGTGCTGGTGGACCTGTGGACCAACATCGGCATCGCCGGGTACGCGGCCGGTCGCCTGGAGAGCGCGGAATTCTACTTCAGTCGTGCCTGGAACATGAGGGACAAGGTGGCCGTGCCCGAAGCCGTGCCCCTCTACCTCTCCGAGGTATTTTCCCAACGGGGCAACGATAAGAGCGCCCTCTCCGTGCTGGAAGAATACCTGGCCGGCCGGGAACGGCGGGCCGAGGGCGTTCTCTTCCGCCTGGGACACCTGGCGGCCAAAAACGGGGATTATGTGAAGGCCGTCTCCTATCTGGAAGATTTCCTAAAGTTCTATCCCAAGTCCCTGCGTCTGATGGAGGCGCAGTATCTCCTGGCCTACGCCTATTACCAGACCGGCGACCTGGACCGGGGCATCGAAATCAGCCGCGCGGCCGACTCCTGGCCCGCCGGGCAGGACCTCTCTTCCGGGATGATCCGCCTGCGTGCCAAGCTCTTTTTGAAAAAGGGGGATGCGGCGCAGGCCGCCGCGGTCCTTAATGCCTATCTGTCCGGCCATCCGGAGGACCGGGAAGCGCGGCGCGATCTGGTGGCCGTGCTCTTTATGCAAAAGAAGTATCGCGACGTGATAGCCGGCGTCAAAGGGCTGGCCGCTCGGAAATCCGATCCGGAACTGTACGTGACCCTCAAATACTACGAGGGGCTGGCCTACATCTCCCTCAAGGAATACGCGCTTGCTCTCCGGGCGTTCGCTGAATTCACCGGTGAATATATTGAGAGGCGGGGCACAAAGGAGATCTATCCTTCGGTCGTCTTCTACCGCGGTTGGGCCTTCTACCGTTTGGGAAAACCGGCCGATGCGGCCCCGCTTTTCAAGCTGTTCACCGAACAGTATCCCCGGCACGCGCTCTATCCCCGGGCCCTCTACCTGGCGGGCTGGTGTCTCTACACCCTGGGTAACTTCAAGGAGGCCGTGGGGTTTTTCGAGACCCTTTCCCGGCAGTCCGGCGACAAGGAAACCGTGCTCAAGGGCACGTTCTTCATGGCCAAATCCCTGGTGGCCCTCAACCGGACCGGCGAGGCCCTTAAACTCTTTTCCGCGATCTTCGAATTATCTCCCTCTTCGCCTTATGCCCCGGACGCCCTGTTCGAATATGCGCGTATCAATGCCGAACAAGGACGCCCGGACGCGGCCGGCGCCGCCTGGGAACGGCTGGCCCGCACGTACCCCCAGCATGACCTGGCCGAAGACGCCCTCTACAACCGGGCGGAACGGTATTACCAGGCCAAGGACTACCGCCGGGCGGTGGAGGCCTTCTCCCTTTACCGCGACCGCTTTCCCCGGGGCGGGCAGGTGGACGCCTCCTACTATTGGGGCGGGGTGGCGGCTTTGGAGGCCGGTGACCGGTCCGGGGCCCTGCGGCAGTGGGAAAGGGTGATTCAGGACTTCCGCGACAGTTCCTTCCGTTCGGAGGCGCTGAAGAAGGCGGCGGAAACCTACCGGCTGACCGGCGCCAATGACAAGGCCCTGGCCGCCTGGCAGGAGCTGGCCGGCCGCTACCCCAAGGAGGCGCGGATCGCGGGCGCGGAGGACCGTGTCCGCGAACTGCGCTATCTGGTGATGGGATACACCGGGGAGGAAGCCCGGTTGACCGCGGCCGTGGAACGGGAAGGCGGCAAGAATTCGCGCACCGGGCGGCTGGCCATGCTCGATCTGGCCGCTTATTATCTCGATAACGGCGCCAAAACTGAGGCGGGCTTGAGCCTCATCCTCACCGTCAACGCCGTCAAAACCGACAAGGTGACCCGGGCCCGGGCCCAGTACCTGTTGGGAGACTATTACGCGTTGCAGAAAGACTACACCAAGGCGGGTAACGAGTATCTGCAGGCGGCCCTCATTGACACCTCCAACCGGGAGCAGATGGCCCGGGCCGTGTACCAGTCCGCCCGGATGATGAAACTCTCGGGAGACGCGGCCACCACCCGGGAGCTGGTGGGTCGTCTCACCAAGAACTTTCCGGAATCGCGCTGGTCGGCGGAAGGGAAGAAACTGCTGGAGGGACTGAAATGAAAAAGATCTATCTGCCGGCCGCCCTGTTCATCCTGCTCCTGAGTGCCGCACCGCTGTACGCTCAGGAGCCGGAGGATGAGGATCCCCAGGACCTCTTCCCCTCCGTGGTCCTGGAAATCGAGGACTTGAGTATCGAGAAGATCGACGCCGCCCTGCCCAAGGAAGCCGAACTCATGACCTTTGAGCGTGAGACGCCCCTGCCCGGGCCGGGCGAGATCCGGCTGGTGGAACCGGCGGTGGACGCCCTGCTTCCCGGCCTGGAAACCAAGAGCGGCGAGGGGCGGTCGTTTTTCGCCTCCGCCCTGTTCGGGGCGGGCCTGCAGAACAACCTGCTTACCGAGATCACCTTCCTGCGGCTGGGCCTGCAACCGGTGATCCGCCTCCTCTTCAGCTACGAGAACCTGGACGGTTTCGATTACCGCCAGGTGGGCCTGGGGTACGGCGAACGCAGCGACCGGTTCGCGGGATCGATCAAGTACAAGAACAACCTGATCAGCCTGGAAGCCGAGGGCGGGTTCCGGGAACGGGAGCAGGGACTGCAGGAACAGACCGTCTATTTTTCCTCCGGGAACCAGTTCGCCCACGCGGACGTGGCGTTCTCGGCCCGGGCCAGCGACGTGTTCACCGTGTTTATGAGCGGGCGGGGCCGGGTCACGTCCTTCAACGTCACCGGCGCGGCGCATCCGACCTACCCGGTCACCTATCCGCCCACCGAATACCTGGCGGGCGCCGCCCTGCGGGGCGAGTTCGCCTGGCCGCAGCTGGCCGTGGGCCTGGGCGTGGACTACACGTACCGCAACATCCCCGGAGACGACTCGTTTCTTACGCACCGCTTCACGGGCGCGGCCGACGTGAAATTTGAAGTTTCCGACCGCTTCAGCGGGGAAGGGGCCTTCGGCGTGTTTACCAGCACCCGGATCCAGTACCTGCTCCCGTTCCACGTGACCCTGCGGGCCCTGCCCTTCGACTGGCTGAGCCTTTCGGCGGGCGGCGGGTACCGGGTGCTGGAACAGAACCTGGCCAATACCCTCCCCGAGTTCGCGTATCCCGATTTTCCCGCGGCCTTCGCCGACAATCACGGCTGGTACGCCTCGGCCGGCGCGCAGATCTCGTTTGAGAGCGCCTTTCTCCTGATCGTGGAGGCCGGCTTGGCGGAAAACGCCAACTACCCCACGCAGAGCCGCA
>CAYQRT010000259.1:0-4763 GCA_964419695.1 uncultured Spirochaetaceae bacterium
AAATATGCCGATTCAGATTTCTCCAGAATAAGCGGCATACAACGGTTCTGTAGCTGCAATCCTATGTCTGTATATGGGATAGGCCAACATTCCCCTTGCTCATGAACTGATAGGAAAAGTTATATTCCAACCAGCGCACAATTCCCTTCACGGCGCAACCACACCCACGTGCCTGCCCTGCCGGCCTGCGTGGAGATGGCCGGCACGGTCCTGCTTTCCCGGGTCCGCCAACCCTATAATTACGGCTGGTCCAGCCAGGAGTGGAACATCAAGTGACGCGAACATGGCAGTGAACCTGTACAAATGCGGGGGAGGATGGCCCTCCTCAGCTTTTTTCATTAATGACGAAATGACGCAACAAATTATTCTTCATGTGGTCATAAGAAGGTAGAGTAAAACTTCTTCCGGAGGATCACATGAATACATTCAAAATTTGTTTTTTGTTTTTCGGCCTGGGCGCGGCCGTTATCAATTGCCGCTTGCCGGGAGAGGAGGGCGCGGTCATCCCGGACGTGCACTCGGAATTCGGCCAACTGTCGGCCGCGGATCCGGAAAACGGCGGCCAGTTCGGTAAACAAGTGGCGATTGACGGCGACACCGCGGTCTGCGCCGCCTATAACGACGCGGGCGGCAACACCCTGCGCTGCGCGGCGTATGTCTTTTACCGGAACCAGGGCGGACCGGACCACTGGGGCCAGGTGAAGAAAATCACCGTGAGCGACACTCAGGAGGCCACGTGGTACGAGACGGCGGTGGCGGTGTCCGGAGACTATGTGGTGATTGGATCTCCTTTCGTAAACGGAGCGGGCACCTACCGGGGCGCCGTCTACGTCTACGGAAGAAATCAGGGAGGTGCCGACAATTGGGGATTGGTGAAAAAATTGACGTCCCCCAACCCGGAAGACCAGGGCTATTTCGGCTATACGCTCGGCCTGGACGGTGACACCCTGATTGTGAGCGCCTTCGGTGAAGGAGCGCTCGGACGGGCCCACGTATTTTACCGCGATCGCGGCGGCGTGAATAATTGGGGATACCTCAAGACCCTTTTACAGGACCCGGCCGATACCTGTTCTTCCTTCGGCTACGCCGTGGGGGTCGCCGGGGATCATTGTGTGGTCACCACCCTGGGAACGGGCGGTTCGGGCTACGCGCACGTCTTCGAGCGGAACCTGGGCGGGGTGGACGCCTGGGGAGAGAGAAAAATGCTCGTCCCGAGCACGAGGCACAACGGCGACGAATGCGGGTGGTCTGTCGCCGTCGGGGGCGGGTTCGTCGCCTTGGGAGCAAGATCGGACAACGGCGCCGGTACGGACAGGGGTGCCATGTATATCTTCGCCCGGAATGAGGGAGGAGTGGACAACTGGGGGGAAGTGAAAAAGATCGCCGCGGCGGACGGTCAGGATGACGACTTGTTCGGGTCGACGGTCGCCGTCTCCGGAGATTACATCGCCGTGGGCGCGTCGTGGGACGATACGACCCAGGCCCCTGACAGGGAGGCCGCCTACCTCTTTTACCGAAACGCAGGCGGAGCGGACCAATGGGGTCAGGCGGCGAAATTCACAGCCACAGACCGCTCTTCGGACGACGAGTTCGGTTGTGCGGTGGCCGTGAGCGGATCGATCGTCATTGTGGGCGCGTGTCAGGTGGACGGCGCGGGAACCGATCACGGGGCGACTTATCTGTTCACAATTCCTTAGCGGCGCATCATGAATTGGTCCGGACAAAAAAAGACCCTCGGCCGGTGACCAAGGATCTTTCATGACGTGGTTCGCATTATTACTTCCGAAGTGATGATTTGATCCTGGTCCGGCAGTGTTCCAGGGCGCAGCGGGTCTGCGCGACGGAAATACCGGCCGTGCGGGCCGCCACGGTGAGGGGCGGGGTGAGTTTGATCTTCTCCAGGGCGGCCACGGCTTCACGCTGGCGCGCCATGATGTCGTCCACATGCATGGGCAGGATGTAGTGCAGAATGTCGTAATCCTCGTAAAACCGGACATGGTTCATGACCGTGTTGGCGGTTCTGATCTTGTTGTAGCCCAGGAGGTAATCGTCGAATGACTGGAAGAACTCCGGCGTCCAGGTGAGAAACAGGTGGTCGGTCCAGATGGTCCCCGGCACGAAACTGGCCGGGTCGGTCGTGGCCAGCAGGAGCGCCCGGCTGCCCTCGGGATAGTCCGCGAACCGCTTCACCCGCGAGATGCCCGCCGTGGTCATTGATGAAGCCGGCCAATGCCATCTGGCACGATCCCATGCGATTTGGCGTGGGTGGCTGGGATAACTGGCGGAGTAGAGGCGGCGCCACCTACTACTGCCCCTGCGGCTCCAGCTCTGAAACGAACCGGGTCGATATTCTGACCCGGGGCACCAACAATTACCTGTATCGCATGATAATGATCAACAATGAAGTATACCGATCATGGGGAAGCTGGGGAAAACCGCCCGGGAACCTTTTTGAGGGACCGGCCGCCCTTTCATGGAAGGATTAATCAATTTCAAACGTGGGGGTGCCCTTACCGGGCACCCTCTTTATAAAAAGTAATTCAAGCTTTTCAAAATCATCATCCGCGTTAGTCCAGATGAATCCTGGAGGAAGCATCGCAAGCTTGATATATCAATTCCCGCCGCATTGGTCCTTGTTTTGTAATCGGTACTATGGTACCGTTAATCTCGTCTGCGTCGCTTTTTTATACCGTCCCATCATTTTCAGGAGGGTACCTTGTTCCCCATTCATCTCAATCTCGGATTCAGAGTTTTTTACTTCTATGAAGGATTTTACTTCATGATAGCCATTGTGATCGGTCTTGTCTGGGCGGTACGGAGAATAAAAAAGGACGGACTCAACGCGGACCGGTTTATCAATTTCGCCGTGTTCGTCATGATCGGCGGCATCCTGGGCGGTCGGCTTTCCAGCCTGCTGATCTACTCGCGGGAAAGTTTTTTCGCCAACCCGCTTACGTTTTTCAGCTTCTGGGACGGCGGCATCAGCATCATCGGGGCCCTGCCCTGTGGTATTTTGGCGGGTGGTATCTATGGCGCGGTGCGGCGTTTTCCCCTCTGGCGAACACTCGCGCTCATTTCCCCTTGCGTTATCGCCAGCCAGGCGGCGGGACGCATCGGCTGTTTTTTAAACGGGGACGGTTTCGGCACATCATCTTCACTGCCCTGGGCCGTGCGCTTCCCCAAGTACGGCCGTTTTTTCCCGTCGTTCCAGATTGCCCCGGACCACCCCACGCCCGCCTGGCAGTGGTCGGTGCGGCAGGGACTGATCGACCCGGCCAGCCCGGTGAGCGCGCCCATTCATCCCACCGCGCTCTATGAGTCGTTCGGTCTGTGGTTGCTTCTGGGCGCCGCTCTTTTCCTGTCTAGCCTGGCTAAAAAACACGGCTGGTCGCACAACCTAGTAATCTGCCTGCATCTGGGCGGGTATTCGCTTATCCGATTTTTTGTGGAATTTTTCCGGGCCGACCGGGAAAGCCTCCCGGGCGGGGGCTTGAGCGTGCTGCAGATAATCCTATTGGTGGTTGTGGCGTTTAGCGTCGGCGCCGCGGTGTACCTCATGGTACACGGGAAAAAAACGCCGACGGTGGATGTCGCGAACGAATGAGGATGTCCAATAACTTCATTATGTTCTCAAGACCTTAGTTATTGGATATCTTCGATCTCTGATTCGGCGTTGACACGCTGCGGGATGTGTCATAAATTTTTCATACATGAATATCATCATCGTCGGAGCCGGCAAGGTCGGATACCATCTGGCCAAGCAACTCATCCATGAGCAGAAACACGTCACGCTCATCGAAAAGGATCCGTACAAGGCCAAACATGTCGGCAATCAGCTGGATTGCCTCGTTATCCATGACAAGGGCAATAATATCGAGGTGCTGAAACAGGCCGGTATTGAAAAGGCCGATTACTTCATCAGCGTCACCGATTCGGATGAGGTGAACATCATCGCCTGCGGGTTGGCCTCCTCCCTTTCGCCGTCCGTGGTCACGGTGGCCCGGGTCAGGAATATCGACTATCATAAAAACACCCGTAACCAGACCGTGATGGGGATCGACCATATCATCAATCCGGAGATCGAGGCGTCGCGCGTGATCGCCAACTCCGTGGAACACGGGGCCATGAGTAATGTCATGCTCTTCAATAATACCGATCTCCAGATGCGCAACCTGACCCTGCACGGCACATCCCCATTAATCGGCCAATCCCTCCAGGAATTCGCCGAATACGCCAGCACCAATTTTCTGGTGCCCATCATCATTCGCGACGATGACTATCTGATCCCCACCGGCAATACCATGTTCAAGGAAAACGATTTTCTATATATCCTGGCCACGGAAACCAGCTTCCAGGAGCTGTTCAACGCGTTCGGCAAGCCCAAGGTGACGCTCAACAAGGTTTTAATACTGGGCGGCGGGAAACTCTGTTGCTACGTGGCCGATTATCTGGGATTCGGAAATGAAAAGACCGAGGGATTTTTCGGGCGAATCCTCCGCGGGCTGACCAAGGACCGGGGCAAACAGCTGCAGATCATCGACAAGGATTACGAGCGCTGCAAGTACCTCAAGGAGCGCTATCCGCAGGCCGTGGTCACCCACGCCGATATCACCGAAGAAACCTTGTGGGAGGATGAATCGGTCAAGGGATACGAACTGGTTATCTCCGCCACCGGCAACTCCGAACTGAATTTGATCCTGGGCATCTACGCTAAGAAAAACCATATTTCCCGGACCATCTCCCTGGTGCAGACGAAAGCCTAC
>CAYQRT010000260.1:0-4748 GCA_964419695.1 uncultured Spirochaetaceae bacterium
AGGCTGCAGCAGCGCGAGTCCGGCCAGATAAAATGGGTGGCACCCACCAGGCGCAAAGAGCTATCGCGCAAGAGCATCGCCGCCAGTGAAGAATCGACGCCGCCGGAAAGGGCTACGGCCGTGAGTTGGTTCATGGAGGAAAATTTACCATGAAAGCCCGCTGGAGGCAAATGAAAGGGTACGGTTCCGGGCACCGCCATATCCCCGTCCGATCCCGCACTACGTTTTCTTCTTTTCATTGACCGGATGAATGACACGGCATATCTTTGAAGGAGACAACCGAGGAGGACGTATGAAAAGACTGATCCTGGCCTTGTCGGCCCTGTGCATGGTTCCCGTTACCGGGAGCTTGAATGCTGAAGATGAAAAGAAGACGCATGAGGAACTCATATCCCTTGCCATCCAGGCAACGGACAATCTGGCGCACAAGCGGTATCAGAGCCTGATCGACGCATTCGATGAGAAGATGCGGGAGGCTTTACCCGGGGCCAAGCTGGAAACCACCTGGAAGGCGCTCCTGGCACAGGCGGGTGAGTTTTCCTCTGTCAAAGACGCCCAGGCGCAGACCAAGGGCGTCTATACCATCGTGTACCTGCTGGCCGTGTTCACCAAGACCGATGTGACCATTCGTCTGGTATACAATACGGAGCGGCAAATCGCCGGCCTTTCCATCCAACCCGCCGCCATGTTTCCGGCCGGCGCCTATGCGCCGCCCGCGTATGTGGAAACGCAGTCCTTCACGGAACGGGACGTTACGGTGGGCCGAGGGGAATGGAGCCTGCCGGGCGCCCTCACCCTGCCCCAAAAAAAGGGACGTCTGCCCGCGGTCGTGCTCGTACACGGTTCCGGACCCAATGACCGGGATGAAACCATTGGACCCAACCGGCCGTTCAAGGACCTGGCCTGGGGCCTGGCCTCACGCGGTATCGCGGTGTTGCGCTACGACAAACGCACGCTGGCCTACGGAAAGCAAATGGCCGCACAGACGGCCGGGATCACCGTCAAGGAAGAGACGATTGACGATGCCAGGGCCGCGGTCACCCTGCTGCGCGGCCGGCCGGAAGTGGATCCCCGGCGAATATTCATCGTCGGACACAGCCTGGGCGGCATGCTTGCGCCCCGGTTGGCGGCCGGCCATCCGGAAATCGCCGGAATTGTCATCATGGCTGGTTCGGCCCGCCCGCTGGAGGACCTGGTGGTGGAGCAATCCGCCTACCTGGCGGGGCTTGATAAAAGTATTTCCGACCAGGAACGACAGGCCCTGGACACGATTCAGCGTCAGGCGGCCCGGGTCAAGGACCCCGCTCTGTCCCCCGACACACCGCCGGCCGAATTGCCCCTGGGTCTGCCCGCCTCCTACTGGCTGGATTTACGGGCGCATCCCGTGACCGCCGACGCGGCCCGGGTGACCCAGCCGGTGTTGGTCCTGCAGGGCGGCCGGGATTACCAGGTAACCAGGGAGGATTTCGATCTATGGAAAAAGCTTTTTTCATCCAAGAAAAACTGCGTGTTCAAATGGTACCCTGAGCTCAGCCACCTGTTTATCGCCGGACACGGCACGCCCTCTCCCGACGATTACGCCCAAGCCGGACACGTAGACGAGACGGTGGTGAGCGATATCGCCTCCTGGATCATGGCGGTTTCATTCTAGCCGGCAGCCGCTCGTGACGCGCCACCCGTTCTGGACTGACCGGACAAAATATGGTATGACATACTCTCATCCGCTCCAGGATGTCCACACCACACCCTCCCGATACAGGAGCACGATTATGAACCGGAAATCACCCACGGCCACCGCCTATATCTCGACCGAGAATACGCTGTTTGAAAAATTAAGCGTCACCGCGGTTGAACAACCAAACGCGGACGTGAGCGTTTACCCGAACGCCGTGCTCAACACCCTCCAGGGTTTCGGCGGCGCGTTCAACGAACAGGGGTGGAACGCCCTCTCGGTGCTGAGCGCGGAAAAGCGGCGGGAAGTACTGCGCGCGTTGTTTGATCCGCAGGAAGGGCTGGGTCTCTCCGTATGCCGCGTGCCCATCGGCTCCAGCGACTATGCGCTGGAACGCTACACGCTGAACGAGACCGCGGGTGATATTGAGATGAAGCACTTCTCCATCGAACGCGACCGCCTCCACCTCATCCCCTACATCAAGGAGGCGCTGGCCATCCAGCCCCGGCTCAGGCTTTGGGGATCGGCCTGGACCCCGCCCACGTGGATGAAGGACAACCATGGCTTCGATTCGGGTAATTTTCTGGACGAACCGGATGTCTACCGCGCCTATGCCAATTACCTCCTCAAGTTCATCCGCGCCTACCGGGCCGAGGGTCTGCCCATGGAGGCCGTGGCCGTCCAGAACGAACCGGGCACCCTGACCAACTATCCCTCCTGCGACTGGACCGCAATGCAGTATCTCACGTTCATCCGTGATTACCTGGGCCCGCTCTTCCGGAAGGAGGGTCTGGAGGACGCCATCATCCTCGGCACCTTCAATCAACCCAAACTCGTCAGCCACGCCCTCACCGTGCTCACCGACCAGCACGCGAGGTCCTTTGTAGCCCGGGCGGGCATGCAATGGTACAGCCTCGGATTTATCGACGATCTGCGGCGGATCACCCCGGGCCTCGAGATCTGGCAGACGGAAACCGACTGCGGCAACTGGTTCTGGCTGCCGGGATACGACCCGGATAAGCCGCAAAACGACATCGTTTACGCGGCGTATACATGGAAACTTATACGCGACTGGATCAAGGCCGGCGTCTCGGTCTACAACCTCTGGAACATGGTGCTGGAGCCCGGCGGGTACAACATCGACTCCCAAAGACCCTGGCCGCAGAACTGCCCCATTACCGTTGATCTGGAAACCAAAGAGGTCCGCTACACGCCCATGTTCGGGGCCGTCGGTTCCTTCGCTAAATTCGTCACGCCCGGCTCCCGGCTGGTGGCCACCGAGGGCAGCTACCATGACGCCCTGGCCTTCACCAATCCTGACGGACGGATTGTCACCGTGCTGTACAACCACAAACGGTTCGCCTCCCCCTTAAGCGTACGCGTCCGCAGCACTACATATAAAGTGGAAATGCCGCCCCTTTCCTTCGGAACGCTTCTGGTAGACGGAACCGGCGCCTGAGGCCACTGCATCCAGCATCAGCTTCCATTACTCCCACACCGGGTCAGCCTAACTTACGTGCCGACTGACATCCAGCCAGCAGGTTGTTGAAAAAATTCCACTTTTACAACAACCTGCTGGCCGTGATAGAGGCATCTCCCTCCTGGACCAAGGTATATTCCCGGTATTTACCCTTGCCTCCCGATCTGGATGATATTATATTAATCTATACCTATACGTATACGTATAGGTAGCAGAGGGGCAGGCAAAAATAATGAAAATTATATTTATCGAACCGGTAGCTGAGACACTCAATATTTTCACCAAGTTCAAATTGCCCCGTCTGGGCAATATCCTCCTGGCCACCATCATGCGAGACCACGGGTACGACGCGCACGTATATATAGAAAAGAAAAACCAGATCATGAAAATGAATCTGGAATGTGATCTGGCGGCCATTTCCACCATAACCCCCACCGCACAGGCCGCCTATGAACTGGCCGACCATTTCCGCCAACGGGGGATCAAGGTGGTGATGGGCGGACCGCACGCCACCTTCATGGCGGAGGAAGCCCTGGAACACGCGGATTACGTGGTACGCGGCGAAGGAGAATATTCCCTGCCCACCCTGGTCAAGGCGATTGAGCAAGGCACCCCGCTCCGCGAGGTGCCCGGACTGGCCTTCATGGAACGGGGGGTTGTCGTCAACAATGCGCCCGCGCCGCCCGTGGAGGACCTGGACAGCCTGCCCCATCCGGATTTCGACCTGGTCCATAATTATAACCGCAGCCTGGTGCTGGGCAAACAGACCATTCCCATGCAAACCTCCCGCGGTTGTCCGTTCGACTGCACCTTCTGTTCCGTCACCGGCATGTTCGGTCGCCGCTATCGCTTCCGTTCGGTGGAAAACGTGATGGCCGAATTGAGGAAATACCGCCCCCAAGAAAACATCATTTTCTTTTACGACGACAACTTCACGGCCAACAAACGCCACACCCGGGAGCTCCTCAATGCCATGATCGCCGAAAATTTGGGCTTCTCCTGGAGCACCCAGGTGCGGGCCGATATCGCCAAAGACCCGTCACTGCTCGACCTCATGAAGAAGGCCGGGTGCGCGACCCTGTACATCGGATTCGAATCCGTGGACCCCGCGGCGCTCAGTGAAATGAACAAGTCCCAGACGGTGGACGATATGCGCCACGCCGTCCGTGAGATTCGCAAGCGTCATATCCACATCCACGGGATGTTCGTTTTCGGGTTTGAGGCGGACACCGCGAAAACTGTCCGCTCCACCGTCGATTTTGCCATCAGGGAAAAGATCGATACCGTCCAGTTCCTCATCCTCACTCCCTTCCCCGGCACCGAGTTCTACCGTGAAATGGATGGACAGCGCCGCATCATCGACCGGTACTGGACGCATTACGACGCTCATCATGTCAAGTTCAAGCCGGCGCACTTTTCCGGATACGAACTGCAATGGGCGCAAATTCACGCGCACGCGCGCTTCTATTCATCCGTCCGGGTGATTGCCCGCCTCCTCCGCGGCAAGGCAGTCGCTTTTCTGCTGGGCCTCTACGCCCGCAGCATGAACCGGCAATGGAAACGGGTTGAGTATTCCTATCTGCAGATGCTCAAATA
>CAYQRT010000261.1:0-4741 GCA_964419695.1 uncultured Spirochaetaceae bacterium
TTGGCGGGGGGGTGCACCCCCACGCCGCCTACGCCCCGGCCTGGGCCCCGGCCGGCCGCGCGATCCCGGTGCTGGGCACGACGCATGCCGACCAGACCGCCTTCGACATCCCCTGCACCGCGGGCATGAGCGCCGGGCAGATTACACGGGACTATGAAACCGAGACCGGCAGGCAGATTGTCGATACGTTTCGGGATCTATCCTATCAGGAAATACCCATGGTGCTGGTCCGTTCCCACGGACCGTTCAGCTGGGGAGACACCCCGGCCCGGGCCGTGCACAACAGCGTCATGCTGGAACAGCTGGCCCGGCTGGCTCATCTGACGCTGCAGCTGGAGCCGCAGGCGGCCCGCCTGGATCCCGCGCTTATCAAGAAACATTACGAACGGAAGCATGGAAAGGACGCGTATTACGGTCAACCGTAGGGTGACGTCCATAATGCATGAATTGATCACCCGCACGCCGCTGCGGGGTCCCGTTCGAAATCATATCCTGTTCATCCACGGTTCCTGGCACGGCGCCTGGTGCTGGGATGAACATTTCCTGCCTTACTTCGCCGCCCAAGGGTACGCCGCCCACGCGCTCAGTTTGCGCGGTCACGGGAAGAGCGGGTGCGACAGGCGCCTGAAACTGCTGCGCATCGCCGATTATGTGGCCGACGTGGAACGCGTCATCTCCCGACTGCCCCGCCCCCTTGTCCTGATCGGCCATTCCATGGGCGGTTTCATTCTGCAGAAATATCTGGAGAACCACCGCGCGCCGGCCGCGGTGATGATGACGCCGGTGCCGTGCGCGGGCGCCCTGCCCACCACGCTCCGGCTCATGATCCGCCACCCGTGGTTGTTCGTCAAGGTCAACATCCTTCTGAGCCTCCTGCCGATGGTCGGCACGCCGCGCCTGGCGCAGGAAGCCTTTTTCCGTAACAATCTCGACCCGGCGACCACGGCCCGCTATGCCTCGCTGTTGGGCGATGAATCGTACCTGGCTTTTCTCGATATGCTCATACTCAACCGGCCGAAACACGGGTGCGGCGGCACACCGGTCCTCGTACTCACGGCCGGTCATGATCGCCTGTTGTTCCCCGGATCGATCCGTAAAACGGCCGCGCGGTACGCAACGACGCCGGTCATCTTTCCCGGCGCCAGTCACGATCTCATGCTCGACGAGTCCTGGCGTATGGCGGCGGATTGCATTCTGGAATGGCTCCGGTCGATTCCCGGGCTTTCGTGACGGCGGCGAAACGAAGCGCGGACAACGATGCATCAGGCGCGCGGCAGGGAAAAAAAGATCGTGGCCCCGTGGTCGACGAGACCTTCGGCCCATACCCGTCCGCCGTGCCGGTTGATCACCCGCTGCACGGTGGTGGACATAACGCGTTTCTCCTCGGTTAATGGACTTTTTTGCGATGAACCTGAAATCCCTTCACCGGTATCCTTGGGGAGGGCGAGCCTTCGCGAGGATACCGTCAGGTTCCTTATACTCATTCTAGTACTAATCAGTCAAAAAGCAAATGAAAATGAACGGCGGGGGTCATTCTTCCGGATCGGACATGACCAGGTTCGGCGGATGGCGAAAAAATTCCTTTAGCAGCGGCGTAATGTCCTTGTCCGTGTGACGACTCAAGACATGGAAAAAATCGGCCGCGGTGACAAACCGGCCCCGGCCCGACGCGTAGTAATCCTTGAGAAAGGCGAAGAAGGTCTCCTCGCCCAGGAGCAGATGCAGTTTCCGGATGAACGCCGGAGCCATGCCGTAGATGACGCGCGAATAGGCCAGCAGGTCGCCGTGAAAATCGTACATGGTGTCGTCAATAAAGTGGTTCTTCAAGCGGGGGACGGATGCCAGCCGGCGCAGCCACCATTGTTCCAGTGCCGGGTAATAGGCCCGAAAATAAAGATACTCACTGTACTTGGCCAGAGACTCGTCCAGCCACGGCGCGTGCACCTGGTCGGATCCCACGGCGCCGTACCACCACTGGTGCGATGTCTCATGCGCGATGATGAACAACAGGAGTTGGGGCTGGCTGGTTTTAAAATTCCTAATATAGGTGTCGGTAACGGTGATGAAGCCCGAGTATTCCATGGCCGAGTTATAGGCGTTGTGCGCCAGCACCAGTTCCTTATACGGGTAGGGACCGTATAGATCGGAAAACAGTTCGACGCTTTGGGCGGCCGCCTCCAGCATGGCCCGGCCGGCGCGTTCATACCCGTTCAGGAAGTAGGAGGAGATGACAACGCCCGAGTCGAGCGTGCGTTCCTCGCGCCGGTAGAAGGGACTGGCCGTGAAGGCGAACGAGCGGGCATCCTGCAGGGCGAAACGCCACTCGCCCTTGTCCTGGGAGACGAGACCGGTCGCGGCCACGGTTACATCGGGCCGGGTGCGGAGCCGGACGGCATAATCGGCCAGCGGATAGATATAGGGATCCCCGACCGCGGCGTACTCCCACTCCCGGAAACCCCGTTGGGGATCATAGGGCGTGAGGGTGGGAAAGAAATCGCCGCACTGGATCACCTTGCCATTGTATCCCTGGTTGCCCGCGGGGTGGATGGTGTAGGCCCCCAGCTTCTTCAATGTCAGTCTGAAGTTGAGATCGACCACGACCGTCCCGCCGTCCGGTACGGACCGCGGAGCCTTGACGTACAGCATGGAGGAACGGAATTCCGGGACCACCTGGATGGTGGCGTGCCCCTGCGCGACCGTCACCGAGTGAAGCACAAACCCGTCGGAGTTGGCCGCGGGGGGAACGGAAAAAACCAGACGATCCCACCTCTTGCCCGTACTGTTGACCACCGTCACCACCTCGCGGGCGTCGAGCGTCCGCTGCTCCCAGGAGAGGTCGATCTCAAGCTCGTAGGAAGGTTTGACCGGCACGCGGGCCGCGGCGTCGCCTTCCGGCGCAGCGGTTCCTCCGTCCGGCACGGCCACGCAGACCCCGGCCGTACCGAAAAGCAACGTCAGGGAAAGGCCCAGGACGACGGTGAGGGTGGTTCTCATAAGGACTCAATCATAGTGGATGGGGTATACGCGGTCAACCCGCCAAGAAGGCAATCCCGCCCAGCCGTATTGCTTTCAAACCAGGCCCAAAAAATAGCGGTGCACACGGAGGTC
Source organism: uncultured Spirochaetaceae bacterium (assembly GCA_964419695.1). GTDB lineage: Bacteria > Spirochaetota > Spirochaetia > SZUA-6 > RPPD01 > JAFGSW01. Next base: position 3,109 of record CAYQRT010000261.1, read on the forward strand.
GTCGGTGAGCTCGGGGTGGAAGGAGCCGGCAAGGATGTTAGCCTGGCGCACCAGCACCGGCGCGTCCTCGAAGCGGGCCAGTACCTCCACACCGCCGCCGCAGGCGGTGATGAGGGGGGCGCGGATGAAGACGGCCCGCAGCGTCGGCTTCCCCAGGGCGGGAACCGCAATGTCGGCCTCAAAACTCTCCACCTGGCGGCCGTAGGCATTGCGGCTGACTGATGCGTCCAGGCAGGCGAAGGAGGGTTGGTCGTAGCCCGTTACTTCGCGGGCCATGAGGATGAGGCCGGCGCAGGTGCCGTAGACGGGCAGGCCGCCCGTTACCAGATCTTTCAGCGGATCGAAGAGGCCGAAGCGGACCAGCAGTTTGCCGATGGTGGTGGACTCGCCGCCGGGGATAATGACGCCGGCCAGGCCGTCCAGGTCGGCGACACGGCGCACCTCGCGCGTGGCGGCGCCGCAGCGTTCGAGGGCGATCCGGTGCTTGTCGAAATCGCCCTGCAGCGCGAGCACGCCGATCTGAGTTTCTTTCTGTTTCGACACTGACCGGATTCCTACCAGCCGCGCAGGGCCAGCAGTTGTTTTTCGTCCAGCTGGCGGACGTCGATGCCGGGCATGGGCTCGCCCAGGCCGCGGGAGATCTCGGCCAGGGCCTTGGGGTCATTGAAGTAGGTGACCGCCTCCACGATGGCCTTGGCGCGCGGCTGGGGATCGGCGGATTTGAAGATGCCCGAGCCCACAAAGACCGATTCGGCGCCCAACTGCATCATGAGGCTGGCGTCCGCCGGGGTGGCGATGCCGCCCGCGGAGAAATTGGGCACGGGCAGCTTGCCCAGTTTCGCGACTTCCACCACCAGGTCGTAGGGAGCCCCCAGATTTTTGGCTTCCGCCATCAGTTCCTCGACCGGCAGGTTCACCAGACGGCGGATGCCGTCCATGACGGTGCGCATGTGGCGCACGGCCTCCACCACGTTGCCGGAACCGGCCTCGCCCTTGGTGCGGATCATGGCCGCTCCCTCGCCGATGCGGCGCAGGGCCTCGCCCAGGTCGCGGCAGCCGCAGACGAACGGCACCTTGAAGGCCAGCTTGTTGACGTGGAAGTGTTCGTCGGCGGGGGTGAGCACTTCGCTCTCATCAATAAAGTCGACGCCGAGCGCTTCCAGGATCTGGGCTTCGGCAAAGTGACCGATGCGGCACTTGGCCATGACCGGGATGGAAACCGCGTCCTGGATCTCCTTGATCTTGTCGGGGTCGGCCATACGCGCCACCCCGCCCTGCACGCGGATGTCGGCCGGCACGCGTTCCAGGGCCATGACGGCCACGGCGCCCGCCTCTTCCGCGATTGTGGCCTGCTCGGCGGTGGTGACGTCCATGATGACGCCGCCCTTGAGCATCTCGGCCAGGCCGATCTTGCTCCGCCAGGTCGATACGTCGCGTTCCTTGCCCGCTTTTTCACTCATCGAATTTTTCCGCCTTTCGTGCGTATCATTCAGGCATTACCGGCTGCCTTCGGGTTCGGACTTAATTTTTTCCGGTTCAAGTTGAATATATCAAAAAGACACGGCTAAAGCAATAATCCGGCGGGCGGTCATGCTGAGCCTGTCAAAGGGTGACGACGCCACACCCGTCAGTG
>CAYQRT010000262.1:0-4733 GCA_964419695.1 uncultured Spirochaetaceae bacterium
GCCGGCTGACCCGGGCCGCCGATTCCCCGGATTACCTGCCCGACAGCCTTTTCCCTATCATGTCGGTGAACAAGGCCATGACCGCGGTGGGCATCTGGCAGCTCCTGGAACAGGGGAAAATCGATCTCTACCAGCCCGTAGCCGGCATAATAAAAGAATTCGATACGGATATGCACCGGGACATCAGCATCTATCATCTTCTCACCCATACCTCAGGACTGCAAACTCAGTCGGGCGGCTACTTCGAACCCTACCCCCGGCCCTGGGACAAGACCATCACCAGGGAAGACTGGATCGCCAAATTCCTGACCGGACCCCTGCGCTACAAGCCCGGCACGGTCTGGGCGTATTGCAATAACGGCTTCTGTTTCCTGGCCGAAATCATCCAGCGTGTTTCCGGCATGGACTATGACACATACATTGAAGAGCATCTCTGGAAACCCCTGGGCATGACCGATTCGTATTTCTTTGTCCCGGAGGACAAGCGCGCCCTGGCCGGTTCCTCGTGCGAGATGCATGAATACGCGGTCCGAAAAAAACGCCAGGCGGACACCATCCTGCCCCATCTGGGGCCGGGAGGAGCCGTGTGCACGGCCCGCGACCTGTTCAAGTTCGGGCAGATGCTGCTCAACAAGGGCCTGTGTAACGGGAAGTGGATCGTGGGCCGCAAGACGGTGGAAATGGGCACCCGGGCCCACGTGCGGGACATGGCTCATTTTTTGTGGCAAAAGGACATGTTCGCCGGGGAACTGAAGGCCACCTACGGCCTGGGTCTGGAGGTGGACAAGCATCCCTTCACCAGCCCGGGCACGTTCGATCACGAAGGATGGGGCGGCATTCTCCTGTTCATGGACCCGGTGGAAGATTTTTTGTTCGCGGGCATGTTTACCAGTGCCGGCTGGCAGGCCGAATCCTGGATCCGTCCCCTGGCCATTGCCTGGGGGGGCATTGAATAAGTCCCGTCACCCTTCGGCAGGCGCAGGGTGACGGGACGTATGGTCATGGTGAGCCCGTCGAACCATGCCTCGACAGGCCCGGCATGACGGTACATGTATATGCATACGATAGTCTCCAGGCTGCTTAAACCCTTCCCCGTACTCAAAAGCGTGGCGTTCGTCACGTACAAGGAGTGGTCGGCCTACCGGTCGCACATGCTCGTGTCGCTCTTCGTGGGGCCGGTCAACTTTCTGGTGCAGTACTTCATCTGGCACGCGGTCTACTCCACGCGCGGGTCCATCAACGGCCTGACCCTGGAGCAGATGATCGCCTACTTCGGGGCCGCGGCGGTCATCAACTACATCATCTACGATTCGGCGGACTGGAACCTGAACATGCTCATCCACACGGGCCGCTTCGTCACGTATATCATCCGGCCCATGTCGCACCGCCTCTTCGCCTTCTCCCAGAAGGTGGGGCACCGCCTGCTGGGCGTCATTATCGAAGCCGTGCCCGTGTACCTCATCATCACGTTCGTGTTCGGCGTGCGCCTGGTGCCGGCCCAGCCGTTGTGGGCCGTGCTCTCCACGGCCCTGGGATTCGTGATGTACTTTCTCATCAACTACTGCATCGGCATCATCGGCTTCTGGCTGGTGCGCGCCGAGGGCGTGCGGCGCATGGTGCAGATCCTCAACATGGTCCTGCGCGGCACCTTCATCCCCCTGGTCTTCTTTCCGGACGCGCTGCAGAAGGTCCTCTTCTTCCTTCCCTTCCAGTACGCCATGTACGTGCCCGTGCGCGTGTTCGCGGGGAGTTACGAGCTGGCCGGCTGGTCGTTCACCCTGCCCCAGATCACGGGCATCCAGGCCCTGGCCGTCATCATTATGTTCTTCATCACCGAACTGCTCTGGCGCCTGGGCGTGCGCCGCTTTACGGGGGTGGGCGTATGAAGGGGACCCTCCGCCTCTACGGCACGGCGCTCAAGAACACATTGGCCGCGCGCCTGGCTTACCGCATCGACTTCATCCTGAGCGCGCTCATCATGCTCCTCTTCGAACTCATCATCCCCTTCGCCACCTTCCTCATCTACCGCGCGGGCGGCGGCTTTCCCGGCTGGACCTTCTCCGAGGTCTTCCTGGTGCAGGCCGTGTTTCTGCTGGCCAAGGGCGTCACCTCTCCCTTCTTTGCCGGCATTGTCTGGAACACCCTCGTCCGCGTGCGCGAAGGCACCTACGACCTGCTTCTCATCAAGCCGCGCAGCGTGCTCTTCATGACCATGCTCACCGCCATAGACGTGGAGGACATGGGCAAGCTGGCGGGAGGCATCGGCCTCCTGGCCCTGGCCGTGAGCCTGGCCCCGCCCGCGGGCCCGGTCCACTGGCTGGCCTTCGGGTTATTGTTCCTCTGCGCGTTCTCGGTGTTCATCTCCTGCGCCTTCTTCATGTCGGGCAGCTGCTTCAAGTGGGTGGGCAACAGCCGCGTCTACGACATCTTCGACTCGCTCTGCGCCTTCGCCATGTACCCCGCCAGCATCTTCTCCAAGGGGGTGCGGGTGCTCATTACGGCCGTCATCCCCCTGGCCCTCATGGCCTTTTTCCCGGCCTCGGCCCTGCTGGGCAAGTCGCTGGAGGGATTGCTCTGGGCCCTGGTGAGCAGCGCCGTTTTTTTGGCGGCGGGCGCGTTCTTCTGGAGCCGCATGCTGCGGTCGTACACCTCAGCCGGAGGGTGACGACTTTCCCTGACAATGAGTGGTTGTATCGAATTTGTCGGGGAAAGTCGTTGGAAGTTTCGGCTGGAAAATCCGGTACCGCCGCATTCGTTGTCGAAACTCCACGACCTGGATATGGGAGCCGGTATGAGTTCGACTTTTGCCGTGAGGCTTGAGAGGATTGTTTGTGATCAAGATTGAGAATTTAAAAAAAACCTATATCACCTACAAGCGGGGCACCAGTTTCGGGGAGGTGCTCAAGAGTATGTTTGTGCGTAAAAAAGTGCCCGTGGAGGCGTTGAAGGGCATCACACTTTCTATTGAAAAGGGTGAGTTGATCGGACTCTTGGGGCCCAACGGCGCGGGCAAGTCCACCATGATCAAGATCCTCACCGGCATCCTTCATCCCACGTCCGGCACAGCCTGGTGCCTGGGCTACGTGCCCTGGAAGGCGCGGCGTACATACGTGGCCCGCATTGGGGCGGTCTTCGGGCAGAAGTCCCAGCTGGTCTTCGACATTCCGCCCGTCGATTCCTTCTATATGAACAAGGCCATTTACAACATCCCCAAAGCCGACTACGAACACAATCTCAAGCGCATGACCGAAATGCTGGACGCCGGGGACATCATCAAGAAACCCACCCGCGGATTATCTCTGGGCGAGCGCATGCGCTGCGAGTTCATCATGGCCCTGCTCCACAACCCGGAGGTGGTTTTCCTGGACGAGCCCACCATCGGGCTGGACGTGATCGCCAAGGAGAAGATCCGCGCCTTTATAAAGGAAATGAACGCGGCGGGCGTGACCTTCATCCTCACCACCCACGACCTGGACGACGTGGAGCACCTGGCCCGGCGGGTGGTGGTCATCAACCACGGGGAAATCGTCTTTGACGGCGGCATGGACGCGCTCAAGACCCACCTGGGCAACAAGAAGATGATCCGCCTCTCCACCCACGGCCCCCTGCCCTCTTTGGAGCGGGACGGCGTGGAGAAAATAATCCGCCATTCCGAGTACGAGGCCGACCTGGAGCTGGACCTGGAAAAGATCGAACTCAACCGCTTCATCAAGAGCGTGAGCGAGACGAGCACCATCCGCGACATGGCCATCTCCGAACCGCCCATCGAGACCGTGATCAAGAAACTGTACGAATAGCCGGGAGGAAAAGATATGCGCATCGGAGTGAGGGCCCACGACTTCGGCAAACTGCCGGCCGCTGAACTGGCGCAACATATTGCGGCCCAGGGATTGGAGAGCGTGCAGCTCAACATAGGCGCGTCCATCGCGGGCGTGGACGGCCAACCGGGCTGCCTTTCCCCGGGCCTGGCCAATCACGTACGCCGGGCCTTTGATAAAGCGGGCGTGGGCATCGCGGCCCTGAGCTGTTACGTCAATCCCATCCACCCGGACCAGGCGACCCGGGCCGCCAACCTGGCGCGCTTCAAGGAGCACCTGCGCTTTGCCCGCGGCTTCGGCTGCGGGGTGGTAGCCCTGGAATCCGGCTCCCTCAACGCCGACTACTCGCCCCATAAAGACAACCACACCGGGCGCGCTTTCCGGCAGACCGTGGCGAGCCTGGCCGAACTGGCGCGGGAAGCGGAGAAGTTCGGGGTGATGGTGGGCATTGAAGGCGTCACCAGCCACGTATTGGGCACGCCGGAACTGATGCACCAAGCCCTGCAGGCGGTGGGCTCCCCCAACCTGCAGGTGGTCCTGGATCCGGTCAACCTCATCAACAATGATAACTATATGGATCAGCGCCAAGTGATGGAAAAGGTGTTCGAGCTTTACGGCGACCGGATTATCATCATCCACGCCAAGGACTTTATAGTGGAGAAAGGCGCGGTCCAGGCCGTGCATTGCGGCCGGGGCATCATGGACTATCCATATATCTTAAGCGTGCTCAAGGAACGCAAGCCGTTCATCGACGTCATCCTGGAAGGCGTGCCCGAGGACGCGGCGGAGGAGTGCGTGAAGTACCTGAACGGGGCCGCGGATCAATCCGGGTGAAAAACTACGGATGACGCGGATGGGACGCGGATGAGGAGAGGAAGGGTGGGCTTGCCGCCGAGCCCAGCGAACGGCCGGTCC
>CAYQRT010000263.1:0-3267 GCA_964419695.1 uncultured Spirochaetaceae bacterium
CGGTGGTGAAAAAGCCTGAAGTGCGGTATGATGGTGAATACCGGCCGGCTCGGCCGACCCCTCACGTGCCTGGAGGTCGTTGACGAAATGAAGAAAAGAATCATCTGTCTGCTTTTATGCTGCCTGTCCTGGGCGGGAACGGCCGGGGCGCGCGACCTGTACGTGGCCGCCGGAGCGGACGGAAACGGCGCCAAAACCACTCCCTTCTCCCATCTGTGGAAGGCGTTTTTAATCGTGCAACCCAACGACGTCATTCACGTGGCCGCGGGCACGTACCGCGGATTTCTGGGAAGCGGCAACTTTACGGTGCCCGCCTCCGGCTGCACCCTCCTGGGCGGGTACAGCCGGGATTTCTCGCGGCGCGATCCCTTCCGGCTGCACACGGTGCTGGAACAGGACCCGGCCTACCGGGGGCAGAACCGGAATTCGCCCATTCTCCGGCTGGGAAAGGCGCGGGCGGGGGCGGCCGGCATTACCGTGGACGGATTCGTCCTGGACGGCCGCACCAAAAGCGCCTACTCGGATACGGGCCAGATCATCTTATCGCGTTCCAATCTCTTCCCCTTGTTGGAGGTCAACGCGGCGGACTCCAGGATCAGAAATTGCATCGTCATCAACCACTCCTGGAGGGGGATCCACGGCGTCTGGGCGGGCACGAACAACGAAATTTCGAACTGCTTCATCATCAATACCTACTACGCGGCCTTCACCTCGGACGGATCCAAGCCCGGCGCAACCATCCGCTTTGCCAATAACACCGTCGCCTTCATCTGGCAGCGCTACTCGTCCCGCGGAGCCGTTCAGATAGGGGAGAAACTCCAGGGATTGGTCGAGCATAACGTGTTCATGTACGTGCAGTGCCCGGCCGTGGACAACATCAATCCGGAGACGGTGCTGCGCCGTAATGTGTTCTTCCAATGCCAGGAGGGATTCTACCAGGGGCGCTCCAAAACCACGCACGCGCTGGCCTGGCGGCCGGAGGATTTACGCACCATGGAGGAATATCCGGAGCTCTTCCGGCTCAAGTCCGCCGGGGGGAACACCGTGCAGGACACGGGCATCCGCCCCGATCCGGAGTATTTCAGGAGTTTCTCGGACGTCTTCTCCCAGGACACGGAGAAACTGGACATGGAGAAACTCAACGACCTGCGCCGGCAGATGGGCTATACGCTGGACGCGCCGCCCCCGCCGGCCGACCGCGACATCACCGGCCGGTCCTATACCCTGAGCGCCGTGGTTCCCGCCCTGGTGTACAAAGGCGGAGAGGGCGCCCAGCCATTGCCGATTTCGCTGACTACGAAGGATCGGTGAGGTAGAGCGCAGTTACCTTGAAATTCTTGAAAAAAAGCCGTACGCCCCATTCGGCCTTCTCGTAGTAGCAGGCGCCCTCCTCGCCCGCAATATTGACGTACAGGACACCGCTCTTGAAGTCCCGGGAGACGCCTTGAATCGTGTCGCGGGGCCGCCCCAGAACCCGCAGGGCCTCATCCAGCGTGGACCCCACTTCGAGTACGCCCGAGTACTTGAAGCCGGGTTGGAGGAATCCCAGCTCGACGATGGCGTCGCGACGCATGAGCGCGGTGAACCGGTGCTTGAATTCAGCCACGTAGAACCGGGGCAGGCGGTCGCGGCTGTAGGTGCGGTCGCCCCAGCGGTAGGCGAGCGGCTCCCCGAAGAGGCGGATCAGGTCGTCGAGCGTGGTGGCGGCCAGGTCGAGTTTGGGCACCTCCCGGTTGAGGAGGTCCTCAAAGGTGGGCGCCGGCGGCGGTGAGGACGACTGTCGGGAAAGCACCACCTCCCAGACGATCCGCTTCTGCTTGCTGATCCGGAAACTCAAGCCGAGGTCGTCGTAGACCAGCGTATCCTGCGCCGGCCCCTCGATCAGGGTGTAGTTCCTCCCGAAGGCCGCCTCCACCTGGTTTTCCGTGCTGCCGGCCGCAATACCGTTGGGGAATTTAAAGCGGGGGGAAAAGGACGTCAACTCCACCAGGTCGTCACCGTCAAAAAGAAAGGAGACGCCGACCGCGGTGTACACGTAATAGCAGCGCCGGGGATGGTCCTTCACCGTGTAGATGTTGTCGTTGAAGAAGACGCGGTCCGGCTCGCCCAGGTACTGGAGGGCGTCGCGCCGGCTCATCACCAGGGTGAAGGGACCGATTTTCTGCCGGGGAATGATCAGGTCCACGTAGCGCAGGTCGGGGGCCGAGGGCGCCCTGCGGAACACTTCTATCATTTCCGCGGATTGGGGCGTGGCCGCGGCCTGTGCGGGCGCCCACACCAGCCGGGTGAGGACCAGTACTGTCAGAACCAGGCGTGTCTTCATGCTTCTCTTCCCAGTATAACGCCGTCCGGCGTCCCTCGCCAGTATCCTCCGGGTCATGGGCGGGCCTCGGGCGGGAAATGGATGCACATCCTCGTGCCCTTGTCCGGTTCGCTTTCAATAAGCAATCGCGCCCGGTGCAGCCGGACGATCTCGCTCGTGATGGCCAGCCCCAGGCCCACGCCTTTCTCGTCCGGGACGCGCGTCTTGTGGACGCGGTAAAAGGGTTCCGTGATCTTGGCGATGTCCTCCGCCGGAATGCCCTTGCCGTGGTCCCGGACCGAGATGCAGTCCGCTCCGTCGTGGCGGCTGGCTGAGAGGAGGATCTCTCCGCCGGGGCGGCTGGCCTTGACGGCGTTGTCGATCAGATTGATGAGGGCCGCCTTGATGAGGTCGCGATCCAGGTACAACAAGGCCAGACCCGGGTCCGTACGCAGGGTGAGGGACTTCTCCTCCAGCTTGAACTGGAGGAGATCCGATATTTCCGCGAAGAGCGGCGCCAGGGGCTCGGCCGCGGGGTGGAGATTCTCCTTCCGGTAGAGGATCAGGTCGAACAGGCGGTCGGTCAGGTCCAGGATACGACGGCCCTCGCTGCGGATGTACTCGACCGCGGTGAAAAACGTCTCCTCGTCGTATTTAGCGGTCTTGAGCAGGTTGGCGTAGCCGATGATGGCGGTGAGCGGGTTTTTCAATTCATGCGTCAGGTTGTCGATGAAGCGCTGTTTCTCGGCCGACTGCACGTTGAGAAGCTCGATTCTCTTCTCCACCTCGTCCGCCATGCGGTTGAACTGCGCGGCCAGTTCGCTGATCTCGTCCCGGGTGGCCGCCGACGCCCGACGCGTGTGATCGCCTTCCGCGATCCGTTTGGCCGCGGCCGTCAGATCCTCGATGGGCCGGGTGATGCGCCGGCTCAAGAGGGCGGTCACCAGGGCCAGTGCCGCCAGGGA
>CAYQRT010000263.1:3367-4681 GCA_964419695.1 uncultured Spirochaetaceae bacterium
CGATGATCTGTTCGTCGTCGCGTGCGGCCCGGCCCGCGCTGCGCTGCATCATCCGGTCCAGGTATTTCTCGGCCAGAAACGTGTTGGTGATGATCACCTTCAGGTTGCCGGCCTCCCGCACCGAGACGTCGCGTTCGGACTGGAAGGCGGCGTAGGCGCCGCTCTCAATGATGATGACGCTGGTGGCCGAGATGACGGACAGGCACAGCCCCATGCACAGGATGAACAGCTTGGAACGCAGTCGCATGGGGATCAGAGCTCCAGCCGGTATCCCAGCTTGAAGACGGTCTTGATGGCGTCCGTCCGCAGTTTGCTGCGCAATTTCTGGACGTGGATGTCGACCGTCCGCGTGTTGCCGGGAGACTGGTAATCCCAGACGTTTTTAAGCAGGTCCTCCCGGGAAACGGCGATGTTCTTGTTGTCGATGAGGCATTTCAGGAGTTCGAATTCCTTGAGGGTGAGTTCCACCTCCCGGCCGTCCTTGAGCACGCGGCGGCTGGCGAAGTCGACCTCAATGTCCTCGAACAAACACCGCTGGTCGCTCTTGCCCCGGCGGCGCAGCACGGCCTTGACGCGCGCCACCAGCTCCGTGCCCTCGAAGGGCTTGACGATATAGTCGTCGGCCCCGCCTTCCAGCCCGCCCACCCGGTCCTTGAGGCTGTCCTTGGCCGTGACGAAGATGACCGGAATACCGCGGGCGGTGATCTTGGGCAGGAGATCGAAGCCGTCCTGCCCGGGCAGCATCACGTCCAGCAGGGCCAGGTCGAAGCCCGCGCTCTGCACAAGCTTCAGGGCGGCCCGCCCGTCGGACGCCTGTTCGGTGGCGTAACCGGCCATGGTCAGGTTGAGTTTGATCAGATCGGCGATGGGTTTCTCATCCTCAATGATGAGTATCTTCCTCATGTCTTCCAGTGTTAGGCGTTTTGCTTCCATCTGTCAAGCCGCTTCTCATACCCGTCTCTAGCGGCGAACGAGGGCTATGGTCATGTCCGTTCCCTTGGGGCGCAGTTCCAGGCGGTCTCCGGTCACGTAGTACTGCATGGCGATCGAGTCGTCGGTTTTTACCCAGCGTCCCGTATTGGTGTCCGGGTTGATCTGGTAGATGTCGGTCACCTTCATCACCAGTCGGCCGTCTGCGGCGTCGAGCGATCCCTTCTGGCTCTGGATGAGCACGTCGTTGAAGGAGTAGGTTTCCTGGACGAACGAGTCCGTATACAGGGTGTAGCGCACGGAAACAAGCAGGACGTCGCCTTCCCACGAGCCGTAGTAGTCCGGGCGTGCGGAACAGGACGCCAACAGGGCGGCCGCCGCCAG
>CAYQRT010000264.1:0-2578 GCA_964419695.1 uncultured Spirochaetaceae bacterium
GGTTTTTATTTCGCCACGCTCTCCCCCAAGCGGGTGAGTAAACAACTCAAAGCCAACGACAAGGTCGAGGTGTGCTTTTTCAACCATGCCCAGGACCTGATGGCGACCAAGCAGATGCGGGTGACGGGCACAATGGACCGCCTGAACGACGAGGCGCTCGTGAAAAAGATCGCCGCGGAAAGGGCCGGCCTGGAGCAGGTGACGGGCCAACCCCTGGCTCCGATCACGGAGGTCTTCCGAATATCGTCGGGCGTGGCCCATTTCTGGACCATGACGGACCTCCTCAAGGAACCCACCCTGGAAAGAATCAAGTTCTAGCTTTATAAACGGCAACCAACCGGAAAGGGAAACAGCTTCAACCTCAGGGGAGGCGCGCTTTTTCAGTACTTCTCCACCCGGATGGTCACGGGCGGGCTGGCCACGTACGCTTTGGGGAAGCGGGCCTGGATGGTATGTGTGCCTTCCTTTAATTCCCACCGCGTCTCGTACGGAAAGGGTACACGCCGGTACTCTGTTCCGTCCACGTACCAGACCACCTCGGGCACCGCGGGCGTGATGATCGCTCGCAGGGCGATGGTCTGGAACTCGCGCGGCAGGTCCGGATCCAGGAGAAAGCGCGCGCCGTTGCGGGGATGGATGAGGTTGATCTCCGCCCGGGGTTCAGCCGCGCGGCCCCGTCCCTCTTCCGGCGGCCGGCCGAATCCCCGCTCCACGCCCCAGGCCGCGTATTCAGCGGGTAGGACCGTGAAGAGCCGTTCCTCCACCCGGCCGGCCGGCGTGCGCGCGGACGCCAGTTCCCCGGTTTTCCCGTCCACGGCGTAGCGGCGGTGCACGGGGCAGACCCGGTGTGGTTCGGTGCCGTCCTTGAAATATTCGATGAAGGTTTCCGGACAGTCGCCCGCGGTGGGCAGGCCGGACAGGGCGCAGATCTCCACGGGCACCGTGCCCTCGGGCAAGGGAAAATGTTCGGTATTGAGGCCGCGGACCTCGTCCGGATGGAGCGCGGTCATGATGCCGTGGGCCAGGGAGGCGATGAAGCTGCCGGAGATGTGGTTCATGGGCGCGTTGCGGGGATGGCCGATCCAGACCCCCACGATGTAGCGGCGGGAGAAGGCCACGGCCCAGGCGTCGCGGAACCCCTGAGACGTGCCCGTCTTCACGGCCACGGGATAGTCGTATTCAAGCGCGGTCAACCGCGGGAAGGACGGCAGGCGCGAGGTTGGGTCGGAGAGGAAAAGGGTGATCTCGCGCGCGGCGTAGGAAGAAAATACGCGGCGGGGTGGGGCCCTGAGCGGTTCGTCCTGGAACCACTTGAGATGGAACTCCAGGCCGTCGTTGGCCAGGATGCCGTAGGCGGCCACCAGGTCCTCCAGGGTCACGTAGAGCCCGCCGATGGGCAGCCCGTACCCGTACCAGGAGGCGGGCTTGTCCCCGTGGGCCAGGCCGCATTTTTGGAACATCTCGTAGGCGCGTTCCAGGCCCACGCCCTCCAGCACGCGCAGGGTGGGCGTGTTGCGGCTGTTGCCCAGGGCCTTGCGGTAGAGCATGGGACCCAGAAAGGTCTCGTCAAAGTTGCCGGCGGAGAACTCGCCCTGCGGTCCGACCACGGAGAAGGGCAGGTCGGCCAGCACGCTCCCCGGGGTGAAGGCGCCCGAGTCCAGGCCGTACGCGTAGAGGAAGGGCTTGACCGTGCTGCCGGAGGAGCGCGGCGAGCGGGCGTAGTTGATGGCCCCGGAAGAGTATTCCGCGTCACGGAAATAATCCTCCGATCCCACGTAGGCCAGCACGGCGCCCGTTTCCCGGTCCGCCACGATAGCCGCCATGTTGCCCGCGCCCAGGGCCCGGTAGGAGCCCACGGCGCGTTGGGCCAGGTCCTGCAGGCGTTCCTGCAGGTTCAGGTCGAGGGTGGTGCGGCGGGGCCGGGTGGTCCGCCCCCGTCCGTTCTCCTTGGCATACTCCTCCAGGCAGCGGAAGATGAAGTGGTAGGTGTTCTCCGGCCGGCTTTCCCGGAACTGGAAGTTCATGGTGGAGAGCTGTTCCAGGCCTTCCCGGTACTCATCCTTGGTCATACGCCCTTCGCGCAGCACCTCGCGCAGGATAAGCCTGGCCCGGCCCAGGGCGCGCTGGAAGCCCCAGTAGTTGAAGACGTTCATGGCCGAGGGGCTCTGGGGCAGGGCGGCCAGCACCGCCGCCTCTCCCCAGCTTAAGTCCTGGACGGGCTTACGGAAAAAACGGCGCGCGGCGTAGGCCAGACCATGCACCTGGTGGCCCTGCGGCGCCAGCTTCAAGTACTGGCGCAGTACGTCCTCGTGCCCGTGGCGCACCACCAGCCACCAGGCCACGGCCATCTCATTAAGCTTGTTAAGCAGGGTGCGCGGCCGGGGATTCTGCAACCGCGCCACCTGCATGGCGATGGTGCTGGCGCCCTGGGTGGGTCTGCTCCCCAGGTTGTTCACGAACGCGCGGCCCAATGCCCGGAGGTCCACGCCCATGTGTTGTTCAAACCGTTTGTCCTCAATAGTGAGCACGCACTCCCGTACCCGCCGCGGCACGGGGTCCGGCATGTCCCAGTATCCCA
>CAYQRT010000264.1:2678-4655 GCA_964419695.1 uncultured Spirochaetaceae bacterium
AGATCATACATGAGCTCGGCGTGGGCGGGCGGGTGGGCATAGCTGCCTTCAATGCTGGCGCGGGTGCGGAAGTAGAAGTCGAAGGTGCCCTTGGGCAGGGTGTCGTAGTAGAAGGTGACCGCGTCGTCCGCGTACAGGGCGTAGGACGGCTTACGGCTCAGGCGCCCGGCCGGCACGGCGTCCTTGGACGAGGTCGCCAGGTTGGGATTGAGGGGCTCGAAGCCGGCGGCGAAGGGCACCACCACGGCCACGAAATGGCGTTCCGCGGGGTTGACCACGCGCACGTGCTCCTCCACGATCGTGTCCGCGGCCAGGCGGCGCGTCTCGCCTGCTTTGACCGGATGGCGTGCGGTCACGCTCCGGTCGGCCGCGTATTCAATGAGTTCGCGTTCCACGGCGAAGCCGGCATTTTCCGCGGGCAGGCGGTCGGCCGTGACGTCGGGCACGTATTCAATGGAAAGCAGGACCCAGGGCAGGTTCTTCCTGTCGCCGGACACGTATGTCACCTGGCCCGGCTTGTCGCTGCGCATGGAATAGGTGAAAAAGTTGCGGTTGGTGGTGTCGAGTCTGGTGCGGATGGTGCCGGCGGAGGCCTCCAGCACGTGGACCCGGCCCGGAACGGGCGGGGCTTCCAGGACCGAGGCCACGGCCAGCAGCGCGGCCACGTTGTCGGAGGTGCTGCCCCAGCCGTTTTCGTCGGCCCGGGAGAGGAGGTAGTCGATCATGAGCCGCACCCGGGGATTGGCCGCGTCTTTCTGGGAAAGGGCCCCGATCACGGTGGCGATGGTGCGCACCTCGGAGGAAAGGGTGAGCCCTCCCCAGCGGCCGCCGGATTGGAGGCCGGAGAAGACTTCCCGGCGGTCCTTGAGCGAGAATACGGTCCGTGACCAGACTTTGTCCAGCAGGTTTTTCACCTGCTTGTCGTTCCCGCGCTTGTTGGCCAAAAAGAGGCGGAGGATGCGCGCCTGGGTGTAAAGGTCGGAGTTCAGGGCGCCGACCAGCAGGTCGTAAGCGTACTGGTTTTCATAGAAGCCGGCCTCGCTCAAGGTCACAAGCGATTCCACCCGTTCCCAGAACGAGTACCCGGAGATGAAGTAGTCATAGTCGGAGCGCAGGGCTTCCTTGAGCGCCTGGGTGGGCCGGGCCAGCAGCTTGTCCGGCACGGCCAGGCCGGCCCGCTTGGCCAGCAGGAGGAAGTCCACCACGTAGGCGGTGAGCGAGACGTACCCGGTGGAGCCGGGCCAGTAGGAGTAGAGGCCCTGGGGGGTGAGCGTGCTTTCCAGGTAGGTGAGCAATTCCTTGAACACGGGTTCGGGAATGGAGTAGGTATCCTTGAATCCCATCTTGGCGAAGGTGTTCCGCAGGGCCAGCCCGGGGTAGAGCTTGCTCACCCGCTGTTCGGTGCAGCCGTGCACGTAGTCGGCCAGGAAGCGCATGGCATTAATGAGCTTGACGATGCCCGGTTCGTACGTGACCACCACGCTCTGCTTGAGGGTGCCCGGCCGCGCGGGCAGATCGGGCGTGGGGAACCGCAGCGGTTTGTTCGGATCGATCCGGACCAGGACCTCCTTGCGGACCACGGTCGTGTCCTGCCGGATGGGCAGGGTCAGCTCGAACCCGTCGCCGGCGTTGTCGCTCTGGCGGTCCACGGCCATGCGTATCTTCACCTCCTTGTCCATCCCCACGGTCAGCTGCTTGGGCACGGTGAACGTGAAGAAAATTTGCTGGGCCATCCGCTCCTTCCATTGGATGGCGCGGCTGTCGCGTTTGGCTCCCGGCTTGTCCTTGAGTTGGACGCCTTCCACCTCCACGGCCGCGGTGCCGGGGCCGCCCTTGCCTTCCACGATGCGGCCGATGCCGCCCGCCGTGAACTCATCCCCCGGACGCACGAAGCGGGGCAGGGCCTGCTGCACGATGACCGGCAGGCGGATGGACACGGTGGAGGCCGCGGTGCCGAACTTGTCGAAGTCGGCCGCC
>CAYQRT010000265.1:0-4646 GCA_964419695.1 uncultured Spirochaetaceae bacterium
AGGACACAGAGAAGAGGGAGAGGGAAAAAGAGTGGATTTTTTCTATTTGGATAATTCTCCCGTCACGAAAAACACTTCCGTGCGCCACTCCACCTCGCGGCCGGCCAGCGCTTTCTCGATTTCGGCCTGAAAGTTTTTCAGCTCCCCGACGGACATCACCTCCGCCAGGCGTTTGCCGTAGCCGTCAGTTTTGGGATCCGGTGTGAACCAGCGGGCGACGTCGGCCGCGCTGATGGTCCGGTTTTCCGGATAAGCCGCCGCTTCCTCATGGACAATGTGAACACCCGCTTGCACTAATGCGCTTTTTACGTTCTCCTCATCCCAATTGACCAGAGGATTGTCCGGATCGCCGAAGAGGCCGGTTTCGATCCGCTCCAGCACGGCCGCCCCCTCCGGCCAGACCTCACGCGCCAGTTCCGACAGCCGGGTGCTGCGGCGCGGCACCCGTTCGGCCAGGGAAACGCGGCCGCCGGGGGCCAGTAGTTCCCGGAACAAACTCCCGTACGGCGGTTCGCGACGCGCGTCCAGGCGGACGTTGCGGCCCACCATATGCTCAAACCGGACGCCCCGCCAATCGGCGGGCAGGTCGGCGGTCTTGAATTGCAGCAGGCTTTTTCTCACCAGCAGCGGCCGCTCGCTCTCCGGCCGTTCGGCTCCGTAATGGGCGAGCACCTCCGCGTCGTCCTTTTCCCAGACCAGACCCGCCGCGCCGCCTTCAGGCGTGAGGCGCACCGCCTCCCACAACAAAAGCCCCCGGCCGGCGTTCAGGTCCAGCACGGTGTGATGCCGCGCCACTGATACATGGGCAAAGACGCGCGCGCGCACGTCGTCCGCCTCGGCGTAGAGACGCCCCTGGGCGCGGCGCAGCCAGGCGTCCCGGGCCCGCACCCGAGGCGTGTAGGAAAGCACTTCCGGGCGCGACACTAATGCCAACGCCTCCAGCTGGGCCTCGCGCCGGCGCTCCACGTCCGCCTTGAGGGACCGCTCATAGCCCGATTCCGAGGGCCGGTAGAAGAGGCGCCCCTTAAGCGCGTCGGGGAGATACTGCTGGTTCACCCAATGGTCCTGAAAGGCGTGGGGATAGAGGTACCCCTCGCCGTGGCCGAAGCCTTTTTTATCCCGGTTGCCGTCCTTGAGATGGGCGGGCACCTCCGCCTGCGCCTCCTCCTCCACCGTCTTCAAGGCGTCGAAGAAGGCCATGGATGAATTCGATTTGGGAGCCGTGGCCAGGTAGAGCGCGGCGGCGGCCAGGTGGTAGCGGCCCTCGGGCAGGCCCACGCGTTCGAAAGCCGCGGCGCAGGCCTCGGTGTGGATGAGCGCCTGCGGATCGGCCAGGCCCACGTCCTCGCACGCGAAGACCAGCATGCGGCGGAAGAGAAAGGACGGGTCCTCGCCCGCGGCCACCATGCGCGCCATCCAGTAGCAGGCCGCGTCCGGATCCGAGCCGCGCAGGGATTTGATGAAGGCTGAGATGGTATCGTAGTGGTAGTCGCCCTCGCGGTCGTAGAGCACGGCCTTCCTCTGGATACTCTCCTGGGCGATGTCCAGGGTGATGCGGATCTTCTCTTCCGGCGGCGGCGGGAAGGAGGCCGGCGTGGTCTCCACGGCCAGCTCCAACGCATTGAGGAGGCTGCGGGCGTCGCCGTCGGCGATGTTCACCAGATGAGTGAGGGCGTCGTCTTCAATGACCACCTGATACTTCCCGTAACCCCGCCCGGCGTCGCTTAACGCCTGGCGCGCCACCTGCAGGAGGTCGTCGGCGGTGAGGGGCTTGAGTTGGAAGACGCGGCTGCGCGAAAGGAGCGCCTGGTTCACCTTGAAGAAGGGATTTTCCGTGGTGGCGCCGATGAAGATGACGGTGCCGTTCTCCACCCAGGGCAGGAGCGCGTCCTGCTGGGCCTTGTTCCAGCGGTGCACCTCGTCCACGAAGAGGATGGTGCGCCGGCTCTGGTAGTCGCGCTGTTTCTTGGCCTCGGCCACCACGGCGCGCACCTCCTGGACGCCGGCCAGCACGGCGTTGAGCGTGGTAAAAATGCTTTTGGTGGTGTTGGCGATGACCCGGGCCAGCGTGGTCTTGCCCGTGCCGGGCGGTCCCCAGAACACGAGCGAGGACAGCTGGTCCAGCTGGATGGCCCGCCTGAGGAGCCGGCCCCGGCCCAGGATATGCTCCTGGCCCGCGAACTCGTCCAGGGTGCGCGGCCGCATGCGCGCGGCCAGGGGTTCAAAGGCGTTTCTTGATGCGGCTTCGAAGAGATCCATGCGGGGACATTATAAAGCATACACCGGGCCTGTTCCAGACGGCCCCGTCCGGAAAGAGGAGGATGGCGACAACCGATGGCCGCCGAAAGGACGCCGCAGGAGAGAGGGAGGAAGTCACTCTGAGCCTGCCGAAGAGTGACCGACAAAGCAGTTTTGATGGGTAGACTTCTGAATAATTGTCGTTCATGGAAATAGTCAATGAGGGTAATATTTATACGGGTAGCAGCCGCGATTCCCGGGGTTCCTCCTCCACCTGGACGCTCTGCCGGGAAAGATGCGCTGATGAGGGGAGTGTGGGAACAATGATTCCCGCGCACGCATCACGCAACGACCGGAGGGAGTTTCCAGCGAAACCGCGTGCGCATGAATCATTGTTCCCACCCCAGGATCTACCTGCTGACCAGAAAATGCAAGACACAGATTATCAAACCGGTTCCCGGTGTTGCCGGGCTGAGACGCCGGCCCTCGCGGCTTATACCTTTCCCACTATCATGATTATCCCGCCGAGTCGCAGCCAACGGCTCGCTTCCTTCCCTCTATTACAGTCGTTCCTCATCAGCTCAAAGCCGCGCCGGAATTTCAAGCGGACGCGGCCCGCCGGCGGCTTCGACCGCGTGATGTACGGATAAGTAATTTCACATACCTGAAATTAAGTAAAATTACTTATTGCCCGGACGTATCCCGTAGCGGACGGGATCGGTATGATGTTCGTACGTCGGCGGGAAACAGCCGACGGATAACCGTTTATATGTACGTCGTATGGCTAAGTCAAGAACTGTCCGTATAGGGGGAGAAAAAATGAAGATGCACCATTTAAAAGCAGCAATTATTGTTTCAATAACCATTCTGTTGGTTTTAGGATGTAGTGTCCCGGGAAAAATTGAATTATCTTCAAAAAGCAACAACTCCTTACCTCTGGGAAATACCACCAGAAGAATATTAAATCCGGGCTCTCCAAACTATGAATTCGCAGCCAGGGAAAACCAGTCTTTTACGTACACCTATTGGGAAGATTTTAATTTTTCCGCCAATAACCATATTGTTCTTTCAACCAACAAGGTTGGCAGTTTTTATCCGACAATATACTTTTTTTATAAAGCGGATCCAATGAAAGGCACCTGGACGAATAATAATTCTTCTAAATTATTGGATGCGACAATCGGGGAATCCGGCGAATATCGTTGTCTTGTTAAAACAACGGACAATTCGAGTGGATTATGCAATGTATACCTCAATGGATCATTGTTCAGAAGAAATATCAGAGTTTCCGGCGGAGCGATTTTTTCAATCCGGAAAAAACCGGAAAGGCCCAACACACAACTGGGTAACAGTTTCTTTACATGCAATACCACTTCCGGCGGAGATACCGTACTGTATGTGCTCAGCCGATCCAACCCGCAGGGGATTGTCGCCTGGAATGATGATTATAATACTTCAAATCCTTTGTGGTATCACAATTCCCGATGTTCCTGGAATAAAGCAGCTGACGCCCCACCCGTGATTTTACTTGTTTTTGCGTATGGGGTATGGTCTCCAGGTTATACGGATATATATGGATATGTTAAAAGTTCATCTGACTATGGGGATTGTTTTAAATCATCGACTTCCGCCAACGGAGATTATTATAACTGCTTTGCCTGGAGCGGCGGGATAACGTCCGAACCGGTTGATCCCGGAGCTCAATCCTGGTGGAACGATGGGACGAGGACGGACATAGAGGCTTTTGATAATTTTTATGCGAACAGAGGGAATTGGGACGGCAAACAATACCATCCCCTGGAACGATATCCAGGCGCGCCAACATACATTCCTTGTACTATTGATGACCCGATGGCTGTCATTGATTTATGGGGCGAAGATCCCAAATGTGGTTCTACACGCGGCAATGTCTGGCATGCCACCGTCAAAAGAACCGCCAATAATCAATATCATGGATTCGGCTGGGAGAGTAAAATGGACTATCGCGGAGATCGCTATTTTCATGATAGGCGTACGCCAATTTTGTCTAATAATTATGGAATGATTATTAGGAGCTACAAACTTCAATAAGGATGATGCATAAAAATATTCAGGCGCGGTATGTGCCCGGCTCGGAAGAAAAAGAAAGGTGAAGATATGTAGATGAAGGGCACGAATGAAGAGAGGAATTGGGTGGCTAAATTGCGGTTGTCGCCGCATGAGCACCGGTATTTGTAGTCCGGCAGTCTTCGATCATTCTCCATTTTCCCGAACCCTTCCCCCGCCATCGGCGTCCTTCGGCGGTCATCGGCGGTTCTCCTCTCTCCTCCTCAAAAAAAGCCGCCGGAACATCCCGCCCCGACGGCTCTGCCTTCATATACGTAATTTAAGCTTTCGTCGTATTCGTCTTCTTGGCCCTGGCGCGGCCG
>CAYQRT010000266.1:0-4638 GCA_964419695.1 uncultured Spirochaetaceae bacterium
TCTTCTTTCTTCTTCTTTCTTCTTCTTTCTTCTTCTTTCTTCTTCTTTCTTCTTCGTGCCTTCACGGTTAATCTCAAAGCAGCAGCGCTAAATGTCTTCCCAATGGATGCCGGAGCCCGAGGGGAGATCATGTCGGGCCGGGCGGCCCAGGATCACGGGCAGGTAGCGGGGATGGAGGCCGGGCGAGAGGTTTTTTTCGCTGCGCAGCAGGGCGGTGTTGCGGCGTGAGAACGCCTCCCCCCGCCGGACGTCGGCCACGGTCATGATGGAGCGGCGCGTGGTGTCGTAGTTGGCGGCCTCGGAGGCGGCCAGCGTCTTGCGGCCGTCGCCCAGCACGCGCGCCACCCGGTCGGCGCCGTAGGCGCCTTCCAGTTTAAGGATCGTGTCCGCCGGGGACGTCTTTTCGGCGCTGCGGACGGCCCGGCACATGGCCGCAAAGTCGTCCGCGGTCAGGGCGATGGGATCGTCCAGCCCCCCGTCCGCGCGGTCCAGGCAGATGTGTTTTTCGATGACGCAGGCGCCCTGGGTCACGGCGGCCGCGGGCACCAGGACCGGATCGCGCGAGTGGTCGGATAAACCGGCGGGCACGCCGAAAAGCCGGGAGAGGAGGGGGATGAGCTTGAGGTTGTATTCTTCCTCCGGGGCGGGGTAGGCGGTGACGCAATGGAGGAGCACGGTTTCCCGGGGCAGGCGGGCCAGCGCCTCTTCAATGTCGGGCAGGCGCGCCACCCCGCTGGAGAGGATGACCGGCCGGCCGTAGGCGCTGATCGCGTCCAACAGGGGAAAGTGGTTGACTTCGGGCGAGGCGATCTTGTAGGCGGCCACGCCCAGCTGGTGGAGGATGGCGGCGCTTCTCACACCGAAGGCCGAGGCCAGAAAAACCAGGCCGTGTTCCTCGGTCAGGGATTTCAGCCGGCCGTAGAAATCAATGTCCGTTTCCAGTTCGCGGAACCGTTCATAGATGGAAATTGTGCCGCCGGGCAGATCGATGGCCCCGCAGCGGGGATGGACGATTTCGTCGGCGAAGACCACCTGCGTTTTGACACAGTCCGCCCCGGCGCGGGCCGCGGCCTCGATCAGGCGGCGGGCCTTGTCCTGGTCCGAGCCGTGCGCGGTGCCGATCTCGGCGATGATGAAGACCGGCTGCCCGGGACCGATGGTCCGTGTTCCAATCCGGATGGTGTTCATAGCATGATGTTCTCCGTGGTCTCCGCTCCGATCCGTCAGCGGCGGTCGTTCAGTTTCCAGAGCTCGGCGCTGACGAGCACGGGGTAGGCCGCCGGATGCCTTATCCGGAGCACGGCGGGAGCGAAGCGCCGGAGTTCCTCCAACAGCCGTTCCCTGGCCCCGGCCGGGTCAGCGGGTGCGGCCGTGATCTCTCCATTCTTCATGACCGGCGCCAGCAGGGGCGTCACCCGCGCCGACATATTAACCCATTGTAGTTTATTTTTATGCAAACTGAAAGCCCGGAACCGCGCGTCCGGGGGGGAGGCGCGGCCGGCCGGTACCAGGAGGTCGGCCCGCGCCGTGCCGGCTTCGTCCCGCAGGCGCAGAATCTGTTTCTCCCCGCCCAGGGTGGCCTTGGCCCGGCTGTCGGTGATTTTCTGTACGGCCGTCAGGCGGCCGTCGCTCTCCCGGGCCGTCAGTTTGTAGACGCCGGTGAGCGACGCGTCCGGATGACCGGTGGCCAGCCGCGTACCCACGCCCCAGGCGTCGACCGGAACCCGGCGGGTGATGAAACGCGCGATCGCGTGTTCGTCCAGGTCGTTGGAGGCGAGGATGACCGCCTTGTGCAAACCGGCCCGGTCCAGGGCCGCGCGGGCGCGGCGCGCCAGGCGGGCGATGTTCCCGGAGTCGAGGCGGATGCCGAAATTATGACGGCCCTCGGCGGCCAGCCGCCGGCCCACGGTCAGGGCGTGCGGCAGTCCGGAGCGCAGCGTGTCATACGTGTCGATGAGCAGCAGGCAGTGGTCGGGATACGAGCGCGCGTAGGCGGCAAAGGCCTCTTCCTCCGTGGGGAAGCTCATGACCCAGGAATGAGCCATGGTGCCGCGCACGGGGATGGACCACCGCGCTCCGGCCAGCACGTTGGACGTGGCTTCGGCCCCTCCAATGTAGGCGGCCCGGGAGGCGGAGAGTCCGCCGTCGGGTCCGGGAGCGCGCCGCAGGCCGAATTCGATGATGCGTCCCCGTCCGGAGGCCAGGAACATGCGGGCGGCCTTGGTGGCCGTCAGCGTCTGGAAATTGAGCCGGTTGAGGACCAGGGTCTCGATGAGCTGCACCTCCGGCAGGCGGCCCGCGGCGCGGAGGAGGGGCGTGCCGGCAAAGACGATCGTGCCCTCGGGTACGGCGTCCACGTCGCCCCGGAAACGAAAGCGGGCCAGGTAGTCGAGAAACGAGTCCTGAAAGAGGCCCGTGGAGCGCAGGTATTCCAGGTCGGGTGAGGTAAAGCGCAGGCCGGCCAGGTCGTCCAGCAGGGGCGCCAGCCCGGCGCACACGGCGAACCCGCCCCCGAAGGGCGCGCGCCGGAAGAACATCTCGAACGAGGCCCGCCCGGTCTTGCCTTCGGCCAGGTACCCCTGCAGCATGGTCAATTGATAAAGGTCGGTGAGGAGGGCGGACGGTTCGCTCATGCCAGGTCGTGGGAATGAATGATGGCCACGCCCTTGTGACGCATGGTGAGAATGGCCCGGGCCACGCCGCCCTCCGGGTGGTCCACGCCGCGGCAGGCGTCCTCCACCAGGAGCGCATTGTATCCCAGGCGCACGGCGTCCAGCGCCGTAGAGAGCACGCAGTAATCGGTGGCCAGCCCGGTCATATAGAGACGGGTGACGCCCAGTCCCTTGAGGAATCCGTCCAGGCCGGTGGCCGTGCGGCGGTCGTTTTCAAAGAAGGCGGAATAGGAATCCATGGAACGGCGCAGGCCCTTGTGGATGACAAGGCGCACCGGGGCCAGGTCCAGGTCGGGGTGGAAATCCGCCCCGGGGCTGCCGGCCACGCAATGGTCCGGCCAGAGTTCCTGTTTTTTGCCGCCGGTTTCAATCGTCTGGAACGGCTTTTCCCGCGGGTGGGCGGAGGCGAAGGAGACGTGCCCGGCCGGGTGCCAGTCACGGGAGGCGGCCACCACGGGAAAGAGGGTCGCAACGCGATTGATCACGGGGATGACCAGATCGCCTTCCTTGACGGCCAGACTGCCTCCCGGGCAGAAATCGCGTTGCACGTCAATGATGAGAAGGGCGGCTTTCAGAAACGGATTTTTCATTATGTTTCTATTATATGGTACATTGATTGTATCCAATTGTAAAGCCGGGAGGAGAGAAGCCACAGGGGACACAGAGAGGAGGGAGGGATAAGGACGGTATATTCCAATTACCATTTCCTTTCTGTGTTCTCAGTGGCTCCCTTTTTGGAAGAGCAGGCCTCAAAAAAAAATAATCTCCCCTCGACAAGTCAGGCGGAATTGGATACAATAATACGTGAAAGACAGGTGGGGACGCCCCGCGATCTTCCGGTCAAGGCGTTCCGATATATTTCGATAGTGAAAAGGAGTGCGCTATGCAGCAGATTTATTGTGATGCCTGCCGTAAAATGATCAAGGACGCGGCCCGCGGTATCAACTATGTCACCATCACTTCCAAGACCATGTGCCTGCCCTGCAACAAGAAATTCGAGGACAAGATCTCCAGCTCCATGATGGGCAAGAAAAAATACGTTTTTCTGGACGGCAAAAAGGCTTACCTGGACATGCTCAGCCGTACGTGCCGCTAAACTGTAATTGGATCGGCTAGGCCCTTCACCGGGAAAGGTGAGGGGCTTTTTTTTTGGCCGGTTCCCGGCTGTGTCCCCGCCGGTTTTCTTAGTATATTAATTGCATCCCGCGGCGAGCGGCCGGCGGCGGGGAAAGGCGGGGATTGATGGCTGAAAAACGAATTCGGTTTTTGGACGGCGAAGACCGGAATGACAGCCCGTCTCCCGCCCGGCGGCGGCCGGGGGAAAAGGATGACGCCGCCCTCCTGGACGCTTATTCGCGGGCGGTGGTCCGGGTGGCGGAAACGGTGGGACCGGCGGTGGCGGCCGTTCGCATCAGGCAGAACGGCTCCGATCCCTGGGGACGCGAGGGAGCGGGTTCGGGAGTGGTCATCACGCCGGACGGATTCGTACTCACCAACAACCACGTGGCCGAGAACGCGGGCCAACTTTCCATCACCCTCATCGAAGGCGAAACCTATCCCGTCCACGTTGTGGGCCTGGATCCCGCCACCGACCTGGCCGTGATCAAGGCCGACGCCTCGCGCCTGCCGTACGCCGAGCTGGGCGATTCCGACGCCCTGCGCGTGGGCCAGATGGCCGTGGCCATCGGCAACCCGCTGGGGTTCCAGAACACGGTTTCGGCCGGCGTCGTCTCCGCCCTGGGACGCTCGCTGCGCGGCCAGTCGGGGCGCCTTATCGACAACATCATCCAGACCGACGCCGCCCTCAACCCGGGCAACTCGGGCGGGCCGCTGGCCGATTCGGACTGCCGGGTGATCGGCGTCAACACCGCCATGATCCAGGCGGCCCAGGGACTCAACTTCGCCGTCCCTTCCAACACCGCCCGGTGGGTGGCGGGAGAACTCATCGCCCACGGCCGGGTGCGGC
>CAYQRT010000267.1:0-4633 GCA_964419695.1 uncultured Spirochaetaceae bacterium
TGTTTTCCATTACAATCGGTTTGGCCATCGATTTTCACCGGCCGGTGTTCACCCGGTCCAGTTCCTTCTTCAGCCAGAATGCCAATACCATCCTGGCCTTGGCCGCGGAAGCCATGGCCCTCGGCGGCTTGGGCGCGGTCGCGGGCGGGGCGCTCCTCTTGGGGATGAGCCCCTTGGCCACGGCCTTCCTGGCCGTGCAGTTGTTGATCGTGGCGGACATCGTTTTACTGCCGCGGCTTTTGAGGAGGGCGGCGGCCTTTCAGAATCAAGGTCTGGACGGCTGATTCCGCCATTGGACGCGAAGCCGTGCGGCCCCGCGTCAGTGAGGAGGATTTACATGAAACGCCATCAACGATTCTTTGTGTTACCCGTCATCCTGGCCGGGGCGTTCGCGCTCGGCGGATGCGAGACGCGTCTGGCCGACCCTGAGGCAGTGACCTCGGTGCAGGTCGTGTGGTTCCCGGCCCATAATCTGCGTCGCTCCCCCCTGGATATACAGGTGGACCCCAAGCTGGTGGGCCTGTTCATTGACCGGTTGAATCTCTCCCAACGGTTCGACGCCATTTGGAACATCACCGATACCCCCCTTTATGAGGGCCGGTTCGAGATCACGGTCTATAAAAAAGCCGGGGGCAAAGACTTTTACCAGCTGGGCGGAGAAAGCGTGCTCTACGCCCCGGCGTCCAAAACCTACTACCAGAACAAGGACCTGCACCTCTTCATCTACGAAAACCTGTTTCTGGAACTGATCAAACGCAAGATCACCATTCCCTGACCGCCGGGCCTGAACGGGGAAGCCCTGATGTCGCCGTCCGTCCTCTTCCCGGAGAGGCGGTTTTCGTGTAGAGTACTTTTCCTATGATCGAGTTTCAGAACGTCACCTTCACCCACCCCGGGGGCCGGGCCCCGGTCTTTACGGACCTCTCCCTCTCCCTGCCCGACGGCATCATCTCCTGCATCGGCCAGAACGGCACGGGCAAAAGCACCCTGCTCCTCTTGGCCGGGGGGAGGCTGCTTCCGGACCAAGGCGCGGTGTTGATCGACGGCCGGGATACCCGGAGTTTCGCCAGTGAGGAGGCCCGTGCGGAATACGCGGCCTTTATCTACCAGAACATGGAATTTGAATCCGAGGATCGGGTGGGGGAACTTCTCGCCTACGTGCTCGAGCACGGATTCCTCGCCCGCAAGGACCGGACCCTGATCGACGAGCTGGTCGCGGAGTTCGAACTCGACCACTGCCTGGGCGCGTCCTTGAGCCGCGTGAGCAAGGGTGAACTGCAGCGTACCATCCTGGCCTTCAGCCTGCTGTACGGCAGCCGCCACCTGTTGATGGACGAGCCGGTGTTCGCGCTGGAAGACGCCCAGAAAACACGGACCCTGGCGTACCTCACCGGGCGGGTCCGGAAAAACGGCGGCGGCTGGTTGTATTCCCTGCATGAGCTCGAGTTGTCCAGGACCTATTCGGATTACCTGCTCCTCTTCTCCAAGAACGCCCCGCCGCGTCTGGGCCCCACGGAGGAGTTGTACCGCCGCGACATCATCGAAGAAGCGTATGAGGCGCCGCTGGACGCGCTCAAGCGCCGGGAATCACTTTTCCGGGACGTGCTCATCCGGCTGGACAAGGTCCACCGGGAGCGGATGACGCGGGACGCGTCCGGGGCCGACGGCGGCGGGGGCAATGGCACGGGCGGCGGCTTGTAATCTCCCGTTGTTTGCAGTATGTTGTCAATAGTAGAGATATGTACCGCAGTCCGCTCCATTACCAAATCAAACTTCATGCGTCGGTTTACCGAATGGCGGTTTTCGCTGTTTTGGCGGCGGTGACACTGCTCGCCACCCCGCTCTTTGCGGAAGAAGCCGCCCTGGACAATTCCCAGAAACGCGATCTGTTGGTCGATGTCAAGCTCAAGGCCAAGGGCATCACCAACACGCGCGTCCTGGAGGCCGTGCGCCTTATCCCCCGGGAGGTCTTTCTCCCCCCGTACGCCCGCGACCGCGCCTATGAAGACGCGCCCCTGCCCCTGGGCGGCGGCCAGTTCGACCCGGCGCCGTCGACCGTGGCGCGCATAGCGCAGGAACTGGATCCGGAGATCAACGAATCGATTTTGGTGGTGGGCGCCGGCTCCGGCTACCTGTGCGCCGTGCTTTCCCGCCTGGGTAATGAGCTGGCCGTGAGCGACGTGAGCCAGTCCGTGCTCTACAAGGCCATGGCGGCCTTCGAGGAACTGAAACTCACCAACATCCAGGCCCGCCTGCGGGACGGCTACTTCGGCTGGGAACAGCGCCGCCTCTTTGATTACATTGTGGTCAATGGGGCCGTCAACCACGTACCCGAACCGCTCGTCCTCTCCCTGCGCATCGGCGGCAAGATGGTCCTGCCCCTGGGCAATCCCGCCGGGGTGCAGAGCCTGATGGTGGTGACCCGGACGGAGGAGGGCGTCACCCTGAAAAGCATCGGGGAGGTGATCTTTCCGGCGCTCAAGGGCAAGGCGCTTGATCAATCGGAAAAAAAGGGCTACCCTCTGCCGCATGCGATGCAGGGAGACTACTCTCTCACGTACCTTCATTCTGCGTCTCGAACACGGTGACCGCCTCCCCGACATTCTGGAAAATTTCGCGCGGGAAAAGAACATGGCGGGCGCCCTCTGTTTCTTTCTGGGCGGGGTGAAGGACGGCAGCCGCCTGGTGGAGGGACCGGCCGCGGACGTGCTGCCGCCCGATCCCCTGGTGCGCGTGCTGTCCGGGGTGCATGAGATTGTGGGGCTGGGAACCATCTTCCGCGACGAGATGGGCGTGCCCAAGCTTCACGCCCACGCGGCGGCGGGCCGCGACCGGAAAACGGAAACCGGCTGCGTCCGCCCCGGTATTGAGACCTGGCACATTCTGGAAGTGGTGCTTCTGGAGATGGCCGACTGCGGCGCGCTGCGGAAAAAGGATCCGGCCACCGGGTTCGAACTGCTGGATGTGTAGCGACGCCCGCGACTTTTATTTTTTTTTCAGCTGATCGATCACCCGGTAAAGCGTCTTGAGTGTTTTCACGCCCTCGGCCAGCGGTGAAACCAGTTCCGCCCGGCCGTCCAGAAAGTCGACGCAGTTTTCCACCATCCGGCTGAAGTAGCCGGTTTTTTTGGGCCGGGTCACCGCCGGATCGCGGCGTAGTGAATAAAACCTCGAGTAGAGTCGGGAAGGCGCCCGCCGCATCAGACGAAAAAACCCATTGCCCAGGTGAAGCCGGCCGGCGGCGCCCGTTACTTCTATCTCGAAATCGAATACGCGCTTATTGCCCGCCAGTTCCAGTTCCACAAAGACGTCCTTCCCGGCCGTGCCGTGAAAAAAGAGCTGGTTCACCCGGCCGCCGCGGCCCCCCCGGCGCATAAAATCCACGGTGATCCGCTCCAGGTCCCGGCCCAAAAGAAAGCGGACGGTGTCCACCAGGTGGGTGCCGTCGTGGAGAAGGGAACAGGCGCCGTCCCGTTCCGCGTCCTTGGTCCAGACCGGCGCCCCGCTCCACAGGGCAGCGCGCACCGCGTGCACGTCGCCGATCACATGCTCCCGCAGCAGCTGACGGGCCCGGACGTAATCCAGGGAGAAGCGGCGTTCGTGATTGACCGAGACGGGTACGCGGCAGCGCGCGGCCGCCCGGGCGATGGCCGCCGCTTCTTTCAGATTGGGGGCCACGGGTTTTTCCAGAATGACCAGGCGGGGCCGGTGCGGGAAGACGGCCAACGCAACCGCGGCGTGCGCCGCCTCCGGTACCGCGATAACGACAATATCCGGCTGCTCCGCGCGTAAGGCCGCCTCAAGATCACGATATGTGTTGGTGTGGGGAAACTGTTTTTGCCAGGCCCGCAACCGGTCAGGATCGATGTCAACCGCGCCGGCCAGGCGTACGCGCTTGCTGCCGGCCAGGGCAAAGGCGTGCGAGGCCGGTTGTTCGCGCAGGCGGTCCCGCCCCAGGGAAAAGCCGATGCGCCCCGCGCCCACCACCAGGGCGCTGAGGGCGGTGGATTTGGTCTTGCTCGTCATTCACCGTCGATCGTAATCCAACGGGACGTCTCTGGCAAGCGGCGACGACCGTATCAGCGCGCGGAACGGCGCAGCGAAATGAGTTTCATTACCTCAAACCACCCCACGCAGGCCAGGCTCGCTCCCAGGGAAACAAGCAGATTAAGCGGTCCCACGGGCGCGAAGTGGAACATATCTTGTAAAAAGGGCACGTAGATCACCAGCCCCAGGAAGAAGACGGCCCCGCCCAGGATGATCCAGAAGATGGTGTTGCGCGTACGGAGGATGCCGAAGACGGACCGGCTCCAGGACCGGTTGGAGAGGATGAGACCGATGTTGGAGAGGATGAGCGTGACGAAGGTCATGGTGGTGGCCTCGTGTTCGGCGATGCCTGAGGAGAGGGCCCCGCGGTAAAGGAGAAGATTGGCGAGGAGGATGACCACTCCCTGTGCCAGGGCGAAGAGCAGGATGCTCCTGCCGAAGAGTTTTTCCCCGGGATCGCGCGGGTTGCGCCGCATGATGTTGGCGTCCTCTTCCTCCCGTTCAAAGACCACGGAGCAGGCGGGGTCGATGATCAGTTCCAGGAAGACGATGTTCTCGAGGATCCCGCCCATGTCCGCCTCGCGAT
>CAYQRT010000268.1:0-4615 GCA_964419695.1 uncultured Spirochaetaceae bacterium
GTCATTGAGCACGTTCATAAACACGATATAGGCGTCGAAGGGGGTTTCGTAGGGATTGAAATACTTGTGCACGTCACCGTCGGAAAACCATTTGGTGCACATGTAATAATAGTGGTCGGAGGTGAGAAGCTTGTGCCACACGGACAGGAGGTCCTCGTCGCCCAGCTTGACCAGCTCCTTCTCCAGCTGCCAGACCATGTCCACGGCCGAGTTCTGCATGGGATTGCCCAGCCAGGCGGTGAGGTCGCGTTCCACGTCCGCCCAGGAGACGAACTGGGGCACGTCGATCTTGGCCACGGGCGTGTAATGGAGATGGGCCTGGCACGGGGTGATGAACTGGTAGTCGGGATGCGCCAGTACGCGTTCGGGCAGGGCGCGCATGAAATCGAAGATCCCGGTGTCCCGCCACTGGTGCTCGCCGAAGGTCTCGTAGTCCATGAAGAGGTTGATGATTTCGCCGTTGCCGTTGATGGCGTGCAGCCACTGCGCGTACTTGTCCGCGGTCAAGGGGAATTCCTCCCAACCCCGGTTTGAGAAGCGGAAGGCGATATCGTCGGACAGTTTATAGTTCTTGAGAAGCAACAGCAGCTTGTAACAGGCCTTGGGCTGGTAAAGAAAGTTGGGACTGCGCCAGTCCAGCACGTGGTCGGCGCCCTCGGCCAAAATGGTGGAGTAGCCCATCTCCTCCACGGTTTTGGCCAGGTCGTTGTTGTAGATGAGTTCGGTGTTGCGGAAGGTGGTCGGCGTCTGGCCGAAAAGGTCCTTGATCAGCTTCTTGTGCTGGAGCACCTGCTTCTTAAAGTCGGCGGGGGAGAAAAGAAAGGCGAGGGAATGGTAATAGGTCTCGTTGATGAACTCCACCGCGCCGGTGGCGGCCAGCTTCTTGAACAGGTCGACCACTTCAGGATTGAAGCGCATGAGTTGTTCCAATGCAATGCCGCTTACCGAGAATGATACGCGGAAGCGGCCCTGAAACCGTTCAATCAACTCCAGGAGCAGGCTGTTCATGGGGATATAGCACTTTTCGCTCACCTTGTTACAGATGGAGCGGTTGGCGTCTTCGTCCTCATAAAAATGATTGGCGCCGATGTCGAAAAACGAATAATTCTTGCGCAACCGGTACGGTTGGTGCACCTGGAAGTAAAAGCAGACGGATACCACCGGGCAGCTCCCTTTAGGCCAACGAATTGGAGAAGAGCAGGGTGTGAAACAGGTTTTTCATTTTCTGCCCGGCATTGTTCCAATGTATGTCCCTGAGTTCGGTCTTGCAGGCGTTCACCATTTCCCGGGCCAGATTTTCGTCCTCCAGGAGGCTGGTGATGGCGGAGGCCAGCTTGGGTACGTCCCAGAAATCCACCTTCATGGCTCCGCGCAGCACCTCGGCCACGCCCGACTGCTTGGAGAGGATGATGGGCACGTCATAGAGGATGGCCTCGAAGGCGGTGATGCCGAAGGGTTCGGAGACCGAAGGCATGACATAGAGGTCGCTCATGGCGTACATCCGTTCCACCTGCTGGCGGTTGTTGAGGAACCCGGTGAAGTGGAAGCGGTCGGTGATCTTGAGACTCGCCGCCCGTTCAATGAGTTTGGGCATCATGTCCCCGGACCCGGCCATGACAAAGCGAACGTTGTCCATTTTCTTAAGCACCAGGTTGGCCGCCTCGATGAAGTAATCGGGGCCCTTTTGCATGGTGACCCGGCCCAGGAAAAGCACGTATTTTTCGGAAAGATTTTTCTTGATGCCCAGCCGTTCCAGCTGCTTTTCTTTTTCCACGGCATTATGGATGACGGTGATCTTGTGCGGGTCCACGCCGTACTTTTCCACCAGGATGTTCTTGGTGTAGTAGCTGACCGCGATGATCCGGTCGGCTTGCTCCAGTCCGTATCGCTCAATATTAAGGATGTTCTGGTTGACGCCGTCGCCGCTGCGGTCGTATTCGGTGGCGTGGATCTGGACGATGAGCGGTTTGCCGCTGGTGCGCTTGGCGCCCACGCCAGCCAGGATGGTGAGCCAGTCGTGCGCCTGGATCACGTCGAACCCACCCCGGGAGCCCAGGAACTCACCGATGATCCCGTAGCGGAAGACTTCGGCCATCAGGTCGCGCCCGTAATTTCCGGTAAAGGCCAGAATGGTCCCGGCGCCCGGCTTGGTCGCCTCTTCCAGAAGCAGGTGATACTGGGCTGAATGTCCGTTCCCCGATATCTGGGTGCCGTAGGGAGAGAGGAAAGAGGAAAGCATCTCCGAACCCTTAAGAAAGGTAAGGGACTGCTCTATGCCGTGACGGAATTCCTCGGAAAGGACTATTTCATCCGCGCCGAGTATTTCAATATTCTGCCGGGGATCCGGGGGAATATTGCGCCGGCTGGGCAGGATCAGCTGGACGTCCACGTTGTTGTGGCTTAAGCCTTGAACGATGCCGTAGCAGGCCGTGCCCAGCCCGCCGCTCAGGAAAGGCGGATATTCCCATCCAAACATCAATACTTTCATATTTGTGCCCTCTTTTTCCGCTCCTCACCGGCGGCAAACCCGGCTGACGTTCCGCCGCACCCGTTCTTCCCGCAGTGAGTTCGTATTGTTAGTATATTCAAATACAAACCCGAAAGCAAACGTTTCAGACGCTAAGCGGACGCGGTCAGCACGCGTATGGCTTCCGCCAGGCTCCAGGCCTGGGCCGGACACCCGCAGGCCCGGTGCGGCGGGAGCGGGGTAAAAATCTCCGCCACCTGGCGGACGCAACCCTCCTCCAGGTGCTCCCCCCACAGCGGGGAAAACGTGCTCCGGAGGTATTTCTTGGCGGCTTCCTTGTCCGGGAGCAGGGCCAGCGTCGCGTCCGCGTACACGCCGATCAGCCACGGCCAGACCAACCCCTGGTGGTAGGCGGCGTCCCGTTCGTCCTGATTGCCGCGGTATGAGGGTATGAAATTCGGATGGCGGGGGGAGAGGGTGCGCAGGCCGTAGGGCGTGACCAGGTGCAACTTGATCGTTTCCAAAGCCTGGCGC
The DNA here is from genome assembly GCA_964419695.1 of uncultured Spirochaetaceae bacterium. Classification (GTDB taxonomy): domain Bacteria; phylum Spirochaetota; class Spirochaetia; order SZUA-6; family RPPD01; genus JAFGSW01. Next base: position 3,002 of record CAYQRT010000268.1, read on the forward strand.
GCGTGTTCACGGGACAGGATCGTTTCCGGCAGGGTCAGGGCGAAGAGTTGGTTGGGCCTGATGCCGGAATCCCGATCGGTGGGAGTGCGGTACACGTCATGCAGGCAGCCGTCCTCCCCGTTCCAGAAGGCCGGCTGAAAGCTGGCCGAAATACGCTCAAGCAGGCGGGAAAACCCGTTCCGGTCCTCAGCGGTCAGGGAGTCCCCCCAGTCTTCCAGGATAAACTCAAGCGCCCGGCAATAGAGGGCGTTTATTTCCACCGCCGCCCCGTGCCGCGGCGTGACCGGCCGGCCCCGGCTGACGGCGTCCATCCAGGTCAATTGGGTGCGCTCGTTGCCGCCGTAAAGGAGGCCGTCCTCCCCGATGCGGGCGTTCGGAGTCCGGCCGTCCTTCAGGGCCTTGAGGATGCGTGTCAGCACGGGAAGAATATTGGTTTCCACCCCGCGCCGGTCACCGGTGGCGTCCAGATAGAACCGCGCCGCCCGGAAGTAGAGGAAGGGGGTGTCCAGACTGTTGTAGGCGTGATCGCCGGTCGGGGAGATGATATTGGGAAGCAGACCGTCCTTCTCCAGTCCACCGTAGGTGGTGAGGAGGTCACAGGCCTCCGCGTGCCGGCCCGTGGCCAGGAGCAGGCCCGGCAGTGAGATCATGGCGTCCCGTCCCCAGACCGTGGCGAACCAGGGGAAGCCCGCCAGGATACCCACCGGTTTCTCGGTCACGAACCGGGACGCCTCCGCCTTGAGGGTCGTGAGCGGCTCTTCGTCTTTGAGAAAGGACCGGGTGTCGCGGGTGATGCGCAGCGTTTCCGCGTCCCACGCCGTGGAGATTTTCTTGGGATCAAGCGAGGTCAACCCGGCGCGCAGAATGACCGATTCGCCTTTTTTCAGCTTTACCTCAAAAACGCCGGGACTGAAGAGATCCTCGGTGAAGTCGTAGCCGCGGGAGCGTTCTTCAGGGTACTCGAAATTGTTCCACCAGTCCGGGGAGGGAAAGAAAATCGAAGTCTTCGAGGTCTGCATGAACAGGGGGGGCAGGTGCTTATACGGATCGACTTTAAAGCCGTTCGGTTCGAAATAGGTGCGCGGGCGCAGGGAGGCGTTCTGGCGGATTAATCCGTGGATGTCCCGGTAGGCCAGAAAGGGCATGAGTTTGAGGGTGGCGGGTTTGGGGCATTCCAGAAGTTCATAGCGGAGAAGGACGCATTGCCCGCCCCGCGGCATGTGTATGCTTTTTGACAGGACGTAGGCGTCATCCTGGGCCGTGAACACGCTGACGGGGCCCTGGTCGATCTCCACGGAACGGATATGCGCATACCCATCCGGGAAGATTTTCCCGGGAAAGCAGTTAGTGGAAAAATCATACTGGTGCGTCCCGGTCAGAAGGGAGAGTTCGATTTTGGAGAGATAGAGGATAGTTTTTCCGCTCAGCGGCTCGGGAAGGGCCAGGAGGCCGTGGTATTTGCGGGTGAGGCAGTCGGCCAGTGTAGCGGACGCGTACCCGCCCTGACCGTCGGTAAGCAGATATTCACGGGAAATCCAATCTTCCGGTTGCGGCGGTTCCCGGCGGGTGTACACTAATTTCATATTTCACTTCCTCCATGCTCACATTGTACTA
>CAYQRT010000269.1:0-4606 GCA_964419695.1 uncultured Spirochaetaceae bacterium
GAGTGCCTCCCTCTGATTCTATCCAAGCTTTATATGCATTAGGATGGAATCTATATCTAGCATCAAAATTTTCATACCCAAGATGTTTAAATATTATTTTTTCTAACTCTGAATTTTGTCTAAATATAGAATCTACTTCTTTTTTAATTTCAATCTCAAATTCTGAAGAGGCTAACACCAATTGTGAGAAAGCATGAAATCCTTCATGATATCCTGTGCCTACTTCAGCTATAGAACTTAATAAAATCCTTGCATCTCTTGTTAATCTACCCCATGATTTATCATCTATTAAACCATCAACTATAGCTACATCAAGATTAGGAAAAGTTTCCTTAAGCCAGCCTTTAGCAGCATCCAGATTTTCTAACTGATAATTATCATATGTAGTAGCTAACCTGTCAAGATTAGTAAGCTCATCAACTTCTTTTTGGGCATCTAAATATACAGCATATGCATTCTTAGAATCAGCAGGTCTGAATTCTGGAGGAATCTTCTCCCAAATATCAGTTAGGAACTGTTCATAAGACATTACAGTTGTAGGATTAACTATAGGTGCAGTTACAATAGGTTGAGTAAGTTCATCTAAACCCTGGGCAACTTCATTAAATTTAACTATTTTTTTAGTTTTCTCTTTAGCAACTGGTTGACCTTTCTTAGCTATTGCCTCTTCATAAGACATCTTCTTAGTGACAGGAATTTCAGTAACCTGATTATTAACAGGAATCTGAGTTTCTACTTTACTACCAGGTTGTATGAAATTTAATGATTGGTTAAGATAATTAGCATTATCAGTAGTAATACCGGCTAATCCTTCCTGGGTCTGAGGTCTTACATATACTGATCCTTTCGGAGCATTATTATTTTCCGGAGAGAATAGGAATCCAAGATATCCTCCATCCTTAGCTTCCCAAATATTCTGAATAATCTGATCCTTATCATTGACTGTAAACTCTGTAAAAGTTTTAGCATTCTTAAGCTTATTATTAAAGTTCCAGAATTTAGTAGCAAGGAAAGTTTTAAGTAAATCTAAATCTTTTCCAGAAGTAAAATCACCTACCTCCATCTCATTGTTACCGAATACAAGTTTATCTAATGAACCTTTAATAACTGTATTATCTATATCACGCTTATTTGTAAAGAATAATCTATAGGGAGAAGGTTGTCCTAAGTTATTATTAATACCCATATAAAGAGTACTTCTTAAAAACTGTTCTAATGTAGGCTCACCAAGAGGATTAGATGCATATCTCTGCATTAGTTTTATCATATTATCTACTGAACCAGTTTCTCCTAAAGTCTTAGGCTTTATAAGTTCATATCTGTTGTTGAAATCTTTGATATACCAGTAACCATTTCTTATAGCATGAGGAGTACCACTTATTATAACACTACTATTCCAACCATAAGCTTCTGTTCCAGGCTTAACAGCTTCCATATGAATCCTATTTGCCAGTAAAGCAATATTAGGAATATGAGTTCCTTCAAGGACATCTAACTCCTGTGCCCCTGTAACCTGTTTAATCCCAGGATTGATAGTATCTATAAGTAACTCTGCAGAATTATCTTTTAGAGTATTACGAAACGTTTCATAAGCAACTCTACTTTTTTCTACCTCACTATTTGCCCACTTCTTAGCTTTAGCCTTCTCTTCTGCAGTAGCCTCTCTATTAACTACATTAAGAACATCATGTAGATAAGTAACCTCTGCCTTATTTGTAGCAAGTCTATTCTGAACTTTAGCACTTTTAAGACTTGCCTTTGGTAAAGAATTGAAGAGTAGTTTAGTTTTATCATCAGTACCAATCTCACCATTTTTACTTACCTGAAGAGGTAGCTTCGTAGTCTTATCATATACTACAATTTTAATATCATTATTGGCTTCAGTATTGGTCTTATCAACATTATCATATGTCTTAAGACTTGTACCATCCCAAAATGTAAGAGATTGCCTTACAGGATTATCTGCAGGTAAAGCACCTACTTGATTTAATGAGAAGGTCTTAACATAATATTTTGACCTGTTATCCCCTAATTTATTTACAAAGAGATACCATCTTCCAAGATCATCATTTGCTGTAACCTGAATCTGATCTCCTGTAGAAAACAACCAATTACCAATTCCTCTGGTTACACTGAATGGGTGCTTGGATTCCAGATCATATTTTAATAGAAACTTATTAGATTCATCACGAACATTTACAAAGTTTTCTTCAGGTACTCCATCATTAATAGGGATATCACTTGAAGGATATACTGTAAGTTTAGGTGGTTTAGTAACACCAATATCTTCAGGTTTGACAGTATAGATTTTTCCCTGATAAGTAACAGTACCATCAGCATTTATTGATCCTATATTATCTACAGGGACATTAGAAACCAATTTACCTGTACTATCTGTAAACTCTTCATTAAGTACCTTCATTCCTAAGTTTCCTTCAGGAGTAGCTCCGGTTAACTCAGTTGTAAGCTGCATTAACTTACCAGTTTCATCCAGGAAGGACATAGATACTTCTCCTGACCTACGGGCAACTTCATCTCCAACTAATTCAAATTTAACACCCTGATTGTACAGATCTAGCAAATTCTGAGGAAGACCCTGAGTTTCTTTAGCCTTTTCAATATCAACAGCTGATGTCTGAGAAGTTGACTTAATAGTTTTAAGATATGTTAAAAAGTCTCCAAAATCTTTTCTTAAGAATTTCTTATCATACAGATTAGCCATATCTGCAGATGCTTTCTGAGAAACTTGTATATGACCTTCTATATTCTGAATAATATTTTCAGCATTTGTAATATCAGTAGGAGACATATCAGCTTTCTGTTCATTTAGAGATTGTTTTAGATCATCTACAATTTTAGGAGTAATCCTGGTTTCAGTAGAAGTAATAGAAGCTGTATTACTATTACTTAATTTAAAAGCAGATAACTCATTCCTTAATGCAGAAATTCTTTCCCCAGTAAACTGAAGATCTAATTCATCTTCTATCTTATTTTGTTTAACTTTCTCACTATAATTAATAAAATTTGCTTTATCTTCCTTAGCATATTTAATATTCATATTAAGATCATGAGTATCATTTATCCTATCATATATCTTCTGAAACTTATTAACTTTATCAGTCAATTCCTGTTTAGTTTCTGCCACACTTTTTGTAGCAATACCTTCATCTTGCATGTACTTAACATCTGTTTCTGCAAGATTATTGATATACTGATGGGCAGCAGCCAACCCTCCCTCTACTTGTAAGAAAGGAAGAAACTGTTCAAATATTTTATCATTTCTAAGGAATTCAAAACCCTCCTGATTACCCATCTTTGCATAATCAATAAGCTGTTTATTTCTTATATAACTTTTAGTTTTATTAGCAATAAACTCCTTACCTTTAGTATCATCAATAATATATTTACCATCTTCATCAGTAGCAAGACTTCCATCATCATTCTTTTTAACTAAATCAGAATACCCTGTAGTCCAATTAATATCATTATTTTTTACAAGCCTATGGAAGTTACCAAGAAATTCTTCTTCTCCTCTTATATCTCTGACAGTTTCTACACCAGCCATCATAGAACCCATCAAACCTCCTAATAATACACTCTTCTGAAATTCGAGATCCCCCATGCTATTAGCATAAGATTTTCCAAGCTCTACTAATTCTCCAAGAAATCCCTGATCATTCTTTATTCCAGCTTCAGCTCTTTTCTGAGCTACATACTGCATACCCTCTTCATAGAAACCTTCTTTTACAAAACCTTTTGTAACTGTTTTTCCTACCTGACCAATACTATTCCAGGTAGTACGATTAACCATAGCATCCAATGGAGCACCAGTCTCACCAAGAACTCTACGAAATATAGAACTCTTTGGAAGTATAGCTTTTCCTACACCTTTTTCTGCGTATTCTTTAATTAATTTAGCGTTTCCAAATAACCATTTCTGATCTATATAATTAGAAATTCCAAGGATCCCAAAGTTCTTAGTAAGAACATCAACAGCAGCTTCACCTGCTTTCATTCTATCGCCTGTCTTTTCAAGAACAGTATCAAACGACTGTCCTGCCTCAGCAGATGATTCAAATAAAGTATTTACAACAGTTGATATAACATCATTAACATTACCTGCAAGTTTTGCTCCTGCTAATGCAGCGGCCTTTTCTTCTATAGAAGCACCTGCAAGTAAGTCTTTTGCTAAAATAGTTCCAGGTTTAATTATCCTTGCTACATCAGCACCTACTCCTGCCCATCTTAATAAAGCACCTGGAGCTAAAAATGCCAATAGAAATCCTACTCCCTGAGCCCCTTCATTAGCCCAGAAAGCAGTAGAGAAAATATTATCCCATATGTTACCAGATTTTATTACATCGGAAGTATAGACAGGCATAGCATCTTTAGCCTTCTCCTCAATGTTTTGAATCCCCTTTTGCCAGAAGTTATTGACCATCATTCCAATATCCTCTGATTTAAAACCATTAACTCCCCAGGCAATAGCACCACCAAGATATCCAGGCATCTGAGCAACCTGAGAAATAGCTGCCTCAGCTATACGTGGAACCATATATAGCATTCTTTGAGCACCTGTCTGCTGTTGAGCAAGAAAGTTTTCCTG
>CAYQRT010000270.1:0-4606 GCA_964419695.1 uncultured Spirochaetaceae bacterium
GGTCGAATCTTTCGGGTTCGAGAAAAAAGTCGGCATCAGGAAAATAACTATCGATCACACCGAGGCAATCGTTTTTATCAAGTACAGCTACGAGATTACAATTTGTATCCTTAATAGCTTTCATATTAACATCCTTCTTACGAAGAATTATTGGCTGAGCATAGATATCATCCTTACCTCCTGACGATGCCTTTCTACAATGTCCCAATACTGCATTAAATGTACATTCTATGTCAGGATTCTTAACTTCCATAGCAAATTCTTTATAAGTCTTAAATTTATCAACACCATGTTGAACAATTGGACCTATAACCCTACCACAAGCATCTCCACCTCGTATATCATTTGCCCATCCCAGGATATTAAATTTATCCCAACTAAAATATACTTTAGGATCTGCTCCTATAAAGGCAAATAATCCACAGGCCAGTGATATATCAGAATGACTGTGTAGTAGACAATATACTCCTATAAGGAGAAATATTCTTATTAACATATTTTTCATCATTGCATACTTCTTTTGTTTCATTAAACATATTTAAAACTTCCTTATTTTTAAAACCAGAAAACATAGAACTAAACTGTCTTTTTGCAGATATACTATTATAACCGAGAAAATATCCTCTTTCAATCATATGTTCAAGATCTTGTTTACTTGTATTATTAATAAACTCTTCAATCTTAAACATTTGATCCCATACCCACCCAAGATGTTCTTCCTGAGTGAAGTAAGTACTAAGAGTCCTACATTCAACTCCATAAGACTTTGATCTTATCATACCCCATTTACCATAGGTCTTAATTCTTTCAGGTTCAGGTTTAATAATATGAGATGGTATTGTAAGAAACAGATCAAATAACCTTCCAATAATGATATCCATATATTCTTTGGGAATATTAACATCCTTATATCCTATATGAAGATGGAATCCTGCTACTCTAAATCTTGCTTTATTTAATATAGGAGTAGCCATACTTGCAATATAATCTTTGCGACTACTCCAGGAACTTATAACAGAAGAACACCCAAATTCTAATGCTTCAGCAAGATTAAGATACCTTTTCTCAAAGTACTCTACTCCATTTGAGGAAATAGAATAATTAAAACCACTTATCTTACTTTTAAAATAATTCCTAAGGCTAGTAATATTGGATATAAATTCCTTTTTTGTGGTACATACAGGAATATTTCCTTCAAAGGATAGATTATCACGTTGTTCAAAAAATCCTGTTGGTAAAGATACAATAGGTACAGGATTAACTTTTGTACCTATTGCAAATTTTGTAGCAGGATAAGGTTTTCCTTTAGGATCCAGGACAAAGAACTCTGGATCAGATCCTATAGTTGTAAATCTCATCTCTTTATAAAGTTTTTAACTGAATATCTCCTCATTTTATAATCGTCACCTATAATAAAATAGTAATCTTTATCAACTGAAGATACGGGATAGTCCACCGACAGATTAAGATTTTTGAACTTGCCCTTTTTCTCAGGTTTCAAATATACTACTATTGAATTAGATAAAATAGAAGCCATTTCATCAAATCTTTCATCAGTATACAATTCAATTAATCTGGATAAAACTGAGGGAGAATGGCTTACATAAAAATTATCAAGAAAGTTCTGAGAAGAAGTTTCTATATACTGTTTAGCAGCAAAATCAAATTCCTCCTCGGTAATAAGTTTAAAAGTTCTTGAACCTGTAAGCCAATAATAATAATAAATATTAAATCCAAATAATGTTAAGAAGATAAGATTCCAGAAAAATTGATTAGGAAGCTTTTCTTTAATTCTATAATACTGTTTAATGAAAGGTATAAATTCATTTGAAAATCCTGCTCTTATTAAATGGTGAGCAAGATAAGCTTCAACAGAATATGTTTTATTACTATATAATGCTTGTACTACATTATATATTTTATCCTTCTCATCTGCACCTAACCTATGTCTCAAAAAAGGAATAACTGATTTCAAATTTATCTCTACAATAGTACCAAGATATTCTTCCAATCCCTTATAATCTAGATCATTATAATCTAAAACAAGATTACAATATACTGTATCGTAGACTATAGCATCTTTAGTCTTATAAAACGATACACCATAATATTGACGAAAAGGTTCAGATATCTCACGTACTTTTTTATTAAAATATGATTTAATTTCTTTGAGATAATTGTTTTTATCTAATAATATATTATTATGTATACAATAATTTAAAAAATTACCCATAATAATTGTAAGACCTCCTACATACCACTCTTTTGATATATCATAATTAACAGTACTATAATCATACTTATCTTTCTTTTTTGCCTTTAATTTTACAGTAATAGGCCTTCCAGTACCATCTTTATATGTAAAACTTGGATAAGGAATATTATTCCCAGGAAACATAATTTTACTTCCTAGTACAGAAATTAACTTTATATCAAAAGTTGGAAAATTTGGAGCTATCTCCTCAAGCCATTTTTTAAGAAAATTTATGTCAAGCTCAGCAGGACATATATAGTACCAGTTATCCTTAGTAGTACGAACAGCAGACAAACATTGTTCATTAAATGCACCAAATCTATTAGTAAATGGAGGAACAGAAGAAGTATGAAAGTAGGTCATTCTATACCCCTTTGAAAATCTCCTACCACCAGAATTATTATCATCATAAATAATTTCAGACATTTTTGTTAACTATTAATTGTTTAATTACTTCTTTATATTTTTCAATGCCATAATTACCAAGTGCAGGAGCACTATTGATCTCACATACTATAAAATGTGAATTTTTAGATTGTACTCTTATATCAACAGCTCCAATATCCAAACCAGTTGCTGTAAGACAATCAGTAGCTGCCTTCTCAAGTTTATTCCAACAGGAAGGTTTATCAAATAGCTCATTTTCTGGACCTACCCATACACTATTTGCAGAATTAAAAAACCACCTTTCGGTGGCAGCAGAAGTTCTTAATTTCCTCCAGGACATAAAGACTCCTATTCCAGATGCTACGTGCAATCGGTATTCTCTTGCATAATTATAAAATTTCTCAATAAACCAACCTGATAAATCTCTGTGAGTACGCATCCAGTTTACGAAGGTATCATTATCTTCAATCAGTTCCATACCACGTCCCTGAAATCCACATATTCTTTTAATTACTATAGGATAAGGTAATTTAGAGCCTTTTATTTCTTTATCAAATGTCCACCATTCAGCCTGAGGAATTTTTTGATTATTAAAACAATCTTTCATTCTAAGTTTATTCCTACTATTTTCAATAGCCTCAATTGTATTAATCTCCATAATATCTCTTTGAGTAGGAAATATTTTAGCTGTAGGGGTTAGAGAGCCTAATCTTACAATAACAGGACGATCTGCTAATACACTCTTCCTTAATGGTTTAGCAGAAAAATTACTGGTTCTTATCTTTGCAAATTTTTTCATAGTTATTCTATTGGATCCATTAATGCTTTTAGAAATAACGCAAATCCTCCACCAAGTAAAATTAATGATGGTACTATATAACTAATAGATACTAATATAACATTTATAAAAGTTTCAGCAGGATTTAAGTTACCAATGTATCGAGAAAGCCACCAAATATAAGCAATACCAATACAACATACTATAATTCCTGCTAACGCAAGCAATATATTCAAAACTATATATTTCATAATTATTGATTTTTAGTAAAAAACGATTGTCTATGAGTTAATAGATCTTTTTTAAGATTAATATTAAAATACTCTCTTGGAGAAGTCTTAATTGATCTTGGATATCTTGCCATAGCTTTTTCTAACGGAGTAGCTTGACATAAAACAGTTTTATTTCGTCCTGCTTCATGACAAGATTGAGCTTTAATTCTCTTGTATTGCTTTCTTGTCATGCCCTGATATCTAGTTGTAGGAGACTTCATTTAATTCTTTTTAAATCGTGATAAGTTTTCCAGTCACCACTTTCAACTAAATGACCATGACCATAATGATCATTATAGATATAGATGAAAGCTTTACCAAATTCTGTATCAATTTCATCTCTGTTATATAATCCTGAATCAGGATCAGTTGAATTATATCCTTCTAACCTATTCAATCTTGCAAGAGTTATGTCATCTACCTCATATACTTCTCCTGTAATGGCAATTCCATTCTCTGCTTTTATAACTCCAGGAAACCATCCTATATCAACCATTTGAAAGTTAGCAGGACTTTTAGTTTTACCTAACATCTTTGAAGATGATAGGAGACCATGATTACCGAGACCACTTAAAAGTGATCCATATACAAATACTTTATTCATTATTGTACAAGTTTAATTTCTCCATGAAACAAATGAACATCTTTAGTTTGTAGTCCAGTTAGATATGTTCCAATAGGCCATACACTATTACCAATTATAATTACTCCATTAAATCTAGATTTATCATTAATAATAGATGTAATTAAGAATAATGCTTTATTATCTGAATTTGATATACATACAACAAGATCTCCAACCTGAGGATCTTCTTTTATATTTGTAGTTTTAACCAATATACTTTTCATTTTTTATTAGTTTTATTATACCATTTGATAAATTTAATTACTGCTTGATATACAGCATCTATTTTA
>CAYQRT010000271.1:0-4545 GCA_964419695.1 uncultured Spirochaetaceae bacterium
AAACACATTCATGGCGCACCTCGCAGTGTTCTCTGGTACGGTTGACACTCCCTGAACGCTTGCGGTTCCGAAGTGGAGTTGAGGATTATAATATATGAAAAAACCGGCAAACGAAAAAGGGGTAAGATTTTTTCAATCCACTTTTTGAATTGACCGGCCGTTTATTTCTTCTCCGGGGTGATTTCCGCGGCCCGTTCCTTCAGTTTCTTGGAGAAGGTGAACTTGGGGCTGTAACGTTCCGGTTGGGCCGGGATGGTGATCTCGCCACCCGTGAAGCGGTTTTTCATGACGCGCGGCTTGCGCGGTTTTTTCAACTTGAGCGTCAGGCTGCCCAGCTTGCCCAGGGCCACCCGTTCGCCCAGAAGCACCCCGGTTTCAACCAGTGAAAAGAGGTCGGTCAACAGGGCCTTGACCTGTTTCTGGGAGAGGTTGTTCTTGTTGGAGAGGAATTTGACCATGGAGGCCAGGTTGAACTGTTCCGGCGCCGATCCGTCCGCGGCAAAGCTCTGGCGGTTCAGTTTGACGAACATGTTGGTGAGGAAGATCATCGCCTCCTTGACGCGTTTTTCCTGCTCGTTCAAGTCCACGTTGGGGTCGCAGACCGCGATCTTGAACAGGGCCGAGGTGCTCTTGATTTTGCCTTCGGTGAAGGTGGCGGTCGCGTCCACCGCGACCATGTCCTGCACCGCGGTCTTTTCCACGGCCACGATGTCGGGCACGTTGGCCCGCAGCTTGATGCTGGCATACTCCATCCAGCGGCCGTCGCCCCGGTCCGGTCCCACCCCGATGAGCGATCCGGAGTAGGTGAGAAGCAGCATGGCGCGCGTATCGGCCGCGGCCAGGGAGTTTTCCTCGTGCATGGCCAGGCTCTTGATCATGGTGTCGAAACTGTTCCGTTTCTCGATCCAGTTCTGGGCCAGAACCTCCAAGGACTCGTCGTTCTTGGGCATTTCAGTGTTAGCCAGGATCGCGGACAGATGCTTCTGAATCTTGTCCGGCAGTTGCGCCAGTATCATTCCCATTTTTTCCTCCTTAATAATGCTTTAAATTGGAGGGCGTCCCGAAAGTGCGGCGCCCTTTCTTCGATTATAGTATCAGATGGCGGGAAAAAAGATAATACGTCTTTCGGTATATTTAGAAAAAAAACTGCCCGCCGTCCGGTGTGTTTATTCTTCCGGAGACCGTCGCCGGAAGAGTTTCCTTTCCAGCCGCTTCCGCCGTTTCTCCAGCGCCAGACGATCGCGTTCCGCCGGCGACTCGGTTTGTTCCAGCAGGGCGCGTACCACCGCCAGCGCCCGCCCTGGATCGTATGCGTGGTGCTCCAGGTATTTGGCCAGTTCAAGGCCCGGCTCCAGGTTGTGGGGCAGGGCGAAGAGGGCCTCCCAGATGCGGGCGGCCGCCTCGTGCGCGCGGGAGCGCTTGAGGTAATACCCCAGCACCCGGCCGCAGGCCGCGTCGCCCGAGTCCCAACGGGTTTGGAGAAAGGCCGCGGCCCGGTCCGGATCGACGTGGTGCAGCATCACTCCCAGGGCGGCCGTGTCGGCGGCCAAGCCGGATCCGTCCGCGGTATTCGCCGTTTCCGGTGCGCGCAGCAGCGATTCTATGGTGAACAGCAGCCCGGTCAGGGAACGCACGTCGATGTGGTTGTGGTAAAAGACCGGATCGAGCGGATCGGGAAGGCCGGTGCGCAGAAACCGGAAATAGAATTCAGGCACCTCGGCCCCGTCGATGTCTTCTCCCCGGTCCACGTCCAGCACCGCTTTCTCCATGTTCTTCAGGCTGCAGGAGCCCAGGACCGGGGCCACCGCCGCTTTCCAGAGCCGGCGTGACGGATGAAGCAGATCGTACTGGCGCGGCAGGGCCAGCTCCAGGCGGTGAAGGCGGAAGCGGGAGATCAAGAGGTGCGCGTCGAAGGCCGCACCGTTGTAGGAGACGAACGTGCGCTCCGGGGAGAAGAGCGGGGCGATGAGCGAGAGGAACTCCGCCTCCCCGGGGAAGTCGGCCAGGAAATACTGCTCAATGACCAGGCCCTGTTCGTCGCAATAGCCCGCGCCCAGCAGAAAGGCCAGGTTGCCGGCGCCGCCGGAGAGGCCCGTGGTTTCGGTGTCAAAGAAAAGGAGATCGCGCGCCGGGGCCCCGGCGGAGAGCAGCGGTCCGGTTCCCAGACCCGACAGGGGATCCGCTTCCCGCACCCGGCGGCGGTAGGTGTACTCACCGATGCGCTCAAAGCCGGGGATCTCCACCGCGGCCGGTTCCCGGTTCCCGGGGTCGGCTTGCCCGGAAGGCGGGGCGGACGGCGCCCCGTCTTTGACGGGCGCCGCCGGGGAGTGGGATTTCAGGAATTCATACAGACGCGCGTGTTCGTCCATGGTGCATTCAGCGGCCGGCCCAGCCGGCCAGAAATGACCGCAGGGTATCCTTGGTGTCGGCCGGTTCGGCCGGGCCGTCGGTGGCGATGGGACCGATGCAGGAAGGGCAGCCGCCGCGGCAGGGACAGGCCCCCAGGCGCTCGGACAGGGCGCCCAGGATGGCGGGCAGTTTTTCGCGGAAGCCCTCGGCCAGGCCCGTGCCCCCGGGACACTTGTCGTAGACGTAAAGAACAGGCCGGTTGAAGTGCGGGTCGCGCACCCGTTCCGCCACGCCGATGTCGGCCGGGTCGCAGAGCAGGAAGACCGGCGCCGTGTGCCGCACCAGGTAGCCCAGCCGGCCGATGACCGCGGCCGCGTGCGTGCCCGGCACGCGGGCAAAAGCCGCGCCGCCCCTGGTTTCATTGGAGAAGAGCACGGCCACGGCCCGGGTGTGCATCTCCTCCGCCGGCAGGAAGATCTCGCCGAAGCCGATGTTCTCGTGGGTGTCGAAGCGTATCTTTTTATATTTGGCGGCCTGGGTGCGCACCAGGATGTCGCCGGTCACCAGTTCGGCGCCGGACGCGGTCGCCCGTTCGTCCTCGGTGAGGACCTTGATGTCGGTCTTGACCACCGCGTCGGTGTAATAGTTGACCGCCGACTCCACCACGTCGCAGCGCTTGTTTTCGATGTCGAGCTTCTTGACCACGTACTGGTTGCCGCGGTGCAGGTAGACGGCGTTGTCATAGATGAGTTCCTTGGCCGAGGGGCGGTCCATCTCGCCGATCACCGCGTGGCGGCCGGCCGTGGTGTCGATGATGACCACGTTGCCCGCCGTGGCCGAGCGCAGGGAGATCTGTTCCGCGGGGTAGGAGCGGTCGGCCCAGTACCATTTGCCGGCCGCGTGCCGGACCACGCCCTCTTCCTCCAGGTAGGCGAGGAGCGACTGGGTGCGGGGCGAAAAGGATTCGGCGTCGGCGAAGGGCAGTTCGAAGACCGCACACTTGAGGTGGTCGATTTCCACGTACATATTGTCCGGGTCCACGTAGCCCGACTCGGGCGACTTGCCCAGGAAATATTCAGAATGGTTGACCAGGTACTGGTTCATGGGACTGGAGGAGGCGATGAGCACCGACAGCGAGACAGACTGCCGCCGGCCCGCCCGGCCCGCCTGCTGCCAGGTGGAGGAGATGGAACCGGGAAACCCGGCCAGGATGGAGGCGTCCAGCCCCCCGATGTCGATGCCCAGTTCCAGGGCGTTGGTGGAGACCACGCCCATGATCTCGCCCGAGCGCAAGCCCTTTTCGATGGCGCGCCGCTCGTTGGGCAGGTAGCCGCCGCGGTAGGACTCGAAGCGGATGCGGTCGTTGTCGGTAAAGATATTGGCCAGGGCCGCGTTCACCCCGGAGGCGATCAGCTCGGTGCGCAGCCGCGACCGGGCGAAGACGATCGTCTTGATCCGGTGCTTGAGAAACTTGAGTGCCAATTCCTCCGCCACCTTGACCGTGCTGCGCCGCAATCCCTGCACCGGGTCCACCAGAGGCGGGTTGTAGAAATAGAGATGGCGTTCCCCGGAGGGCGCGCCGTTTTCGTCCACCAACTCCACCGGTGCTTCAATAAGCCGTTCCGCCAACTCTTGGGGGTTGCCGATGGTGGCCGAACAGAGAATGAAGACCGGATCGCTGCCGTAGAAACGGGCCAGGCGCTTGAGGCGCCGCACCAGGTTGGTCATGTGCGACCCGAAGATGCCGCGGTAGGTGTGCATCTCGTCGATCACGATGTAGCGCAGGTTCTGCAGGAATTTCAGCCACTTGGTGTGGTTGGGCAGCACGCCCGTGTGGAGCATGTCGGGATTGGTGATGACGATGCGCCCGGAATCGCGCAGCGAAACGCGCAGCGAGGAGGGCGTGTCCCCGTCGTAGGTGGCGATCTTGACCGGGATCTTGCCGCTCAAGACCACTTCGTTCAATTCGGACTGCTGGTCCTGGGACAGGGCTTTGGTGGGGAAGAGATAGAGGGCCTTGGCCGCCGGATCGGCCAGGAGTTTTTCCAGCACGGGCAGGTTGTAGCAGAGGGTCTTGCCGCTGGCGGTGGGCGTCACCACCACCAGGTGCTTACCGGCGCGGGCCAGGCGCAGGCACTCGGCCTGGTGCGAGTAGAGCCGGTCTATCCCCCGCGCCTCCAGGGCCGCGCGCAGCCG
>CAYQRT010000272.1:0-4536 GCA_964419695.1 uncultured Spirochaetaceae bacterium
CAAAATTGGGAAACCTATCTCACCACTGATACCATATGGGAAAGCTGACATGCTGATTGCAATGGAGGCAACTGAAGCTCTGAGATATATTGAGTATCTCAAGGATGACGGCGTGGTCATTATGAGCAAACACATTATGCCACCAGTAGCAGAAACCAAAGAGGTAGCATTGAACAAGGAAAAGAAGACAACGTATTTCACCTTAGAGAAAGTTGCTGAGCAGCTTCGTAAGGTGACTAGTAAGGTAATCGCTCTGGATTCTCTCGAATTGGCTATTCAAGCAGGAAATGCACGGACTGAAAACTCTGTTCTTATTGGTTCAGCTGCATCTTGTCCGGACTTTCCGATTCCTGTTGAGGAATTGAGAAAGGCGGTTCTTGCACTTGTGCCACCAAAAACAGTGGATGCGAATTCAAGAGCATTTGACCTTGGAAGAGAGGAAGGCCGCGCCTGTCTAAACTAAAAGAAAACACGAAACTTGCTGGAGAACTCCGAGTAGCATCTATTCGGAGCCTTCATCCTCAGCATTCTCATTCTCTTCCCAGATGCGTCCAAACGTGACCAAAGCCATGACAAGCTCAGAGTCATGAACTCGTTGTACGATATACTCAATGCTCTCTGAAATAGTGTCTTCATGGTCCCAAGCTTCGTAGCAGATCTGTAGTATTGGATCGAGACGGGATTCCGGAATTCCAAAAGCTTCGATGAGGCTTTTCACATCGTGGTCTACGATGGTCAGTGTTCCTAAATCATAAGTGGGCATGCTTTCTGTTCATAAGAAAACACCATATAATCTAGTCTCAGATGGAGTTCACTAGCAATACTTAACTATGGTTATATAGATGGGATTATTAGTCGCGAGAACCAAGCATCGCAGGGCGAGACTGTTGACGCACAATACAATCTATGATACAATAATCATTGGTGGTGGACCAGCTGGTTGCGCGGCTGCCCTGCATTTGGCATTTCATAAAAGGTCTGTACTGGTTCTGGATAGAGGTACGAGCCCAATGCATTTTCACACGAACGCAATCATGAATTTTCCTTCGTCTGCTCCATATACTGAGGGACGCACTCTACTTAGGCAAATGCAAGGTGTGGCAAAATCTGCTGGAGCAATTTTCAAAGCAGCTGATGTAGTGGATGTATGTGGTGAGTATCCGAATTTTGAGATTAAAACTGCTCCAAGCTATAGAACTGAAGACGAAGCAGTTTATTATGCAAGAACGCTAATTTTCGCGACAGGTACAGCGAGAAAGCATCCGAAAGTAAGCGGAATGTGGAGAAAGTGGTTACCCATTGCGAATATTGGCAATGGAGCCTATTATTGTCCTGATTGCGAGGCTCCTCAATGCAAAGACAAGGATGTCATTGTAGTCAATACTGGTACCGTAGGAAGTGCGCTTCATGTCGCAAATAGCTTGACAAGGTTCACCGACAAAATCAGAATTCTCATGACGGAAGATGCCTATATGCCCATTGAGAATCAGGACCTTTCTCGAATGGATAAGGCACCATTTGAATGGGTCAAAGGCGCGATTAAGGAAATTGAATATCCAGTTCCAGGCAAGCTTCAGAAAATCATCCTCGATTCCGGAGAGGTTCTGAAATCAGAAGTTTTCTTCGTGGCCTTCGTTGCCGAAGCGCGAACAGAAATGGCACAGATGATCGGTGTCGAAGTCGATAAGCGAAACAATATACTAACTGATCATCGAGGAAAGACGAACATAGAGGGAGTGTGGGCTGCTGGAGATTGTAGACCAATCACCCAACAAATAGCAATGGCAACAGGGACCGGTAACTATGCAGCTCTCATGGTAAATCAATTCTTGGGAAATGAATATGAAAATGAGGAGCTATTTGATCATCCAGAATGTCGCGCAGCATTGCATATGAATGATAGACCACCAGGGTAACGCAGATATTGTTGTTAATCAGAATCGCAGGTTGTTCGCTATATTGTGAGGTAGCTTTGATTCTGATATTATCTCCTTCTGTTCAATTGTCGAGAAGCCAGCTTCAGAACATACTCGATTGAAAACTGTCTTCAACACAAGACCTTCAATCTTGTAGGGTGCGAAATGCAATCGGTTAATATACGCGGCTACTAGAAGAACCTTTTGTCGTTGGGGAACATCATCACGGGTCATTGCATGCTGAACTACCTTATCTAGTGCTCCAAAAACGCCAATGATCCAAGCATTATGGATGCGTTCAGTCCATACCGATATGGCGACATTTCTGTTAACATGTAATACTCTTCCAGCAGGAATTGTGCTTCTATGCGATGGATAGGCGCGCTCGTAGCGCCGTGCCAACACGACCAATCGTTCCCTACGCTCAGCATTTTTCATAGTGTCCATCGCAAATCGAATCAGGGCATTGTTGTTAGTAATTGTATCGACGACTCTTTGCAATTCCGGAAACATACCCACTCGCGTAAGCTCATATAATGCCTGAGCCATTGCAGTAGGGTTCTGCATAGGGAAGTCCTCTAATAGTTTCAAGGTGAGATGCTTGCTAGTGGCCGTGAGTTTCAAATCATCATCAGGTTGAATGAGTAACTGCAAAACCCTCTCTTTGGCATCCTTCTGAATAATGGGTCTAAGAGCATCCTCCAATGGTTGCAATCGCTTCTTCAAGTATTCCGCAATGTTTCCTTTCAGCTGATAGGTGATTGCACGAAGCTGTTGTGAGTATGTTGCCAATTCAGTAGAACTTAGCTCGTTCACTCTTCTACCTCGAATAACTAGTGTATGTATTGTATCGAGGAGCTTTTTTGCAATATCGTAATCATGAACGTATTTCAGACTCCTAAGAGCGGATGAAATATTTTCAGGAACAGGCGCCTTTGTATCTCCATGTATACTAGCAATAGCTTCAGCCGAAGCAAGAACTTCTGATATGAAGTCCTTATTGGTTTGAGTAGCTCCCGTGGAGAGCGTCTTCAAGAATCTGCGAAGATTGATATTGGAGGGATCGCTAATCAAATCCCGAACTACGGATGCAATAAGCTTTGATTCATTATCCTTGGTCAGATTGAGTGCCTTCATGTAGCCAGAAAGTATCTTGAATTTGCCATTAGCAGCGAGATTCTTGGTGACAAGCAGAACTACCTCATTTCGATATCGCAGAGAAACAAGATTGCTTTGCCGCGCTATTTCTTTCAATGACGTTGAATTAGCAATTAGTTCGGCGGCTCCTTTGATAGAGCCAATAGTGCATAACATATTCAGTTTGATTTCATCAGAGTCAAGTCCTTTCAGTATTGATGAGAATACTTCAATACTATGAGTGTATTTGTTTGCGTAGATTGTGAGATTACGAATTTTTTCGCCTAGACTATCACATAACATTACAGCTTCATTTTGCTTGCCCAGTTTATACAGATCGATGAGTATCTTAACAGCTTCAGCTCCGTACCTAGATGAGGTCATCTTTGAAAACTGAGAGACTGCAGAATCAAGATTCCCGTTCTCAACATCCATAATGATTGAGGTTCGGCGGTACGGTGCCTCAAGATTTAGATGCCGGTAGATATGAGAGGCTTTCTCATAATCATGGCCTTTATCATATGCTGAAGCTAGCTGATATAGCGTGCTGTAAGCCTTAGAACCTGAAGTCACTAATTCCCTAAGCATTTGCTCAGGAAGTTCAAGTGAAGTTGCCATCCTGATTGCAGATTTCGTAAGTCCACGATCTATGTAGACAGAGAATGCAAGTGCTTTGTCAGCAGCATCACCGCACTCATTCATTCTAGCAATTTCCATAGCATTATTTCTGCTCAGAGTGTATCTTCTTAGAAAGTCAATTACAGCCATCATAAATGCTAAAACTGGCACCAAGTAGATAAGCACTCCAACCTGCCAAGCTCCCTTCGCAACCACAATGCCAGTGTAGATTGAGGTAGATGCTGAATCTCCATCAAGACCTATCAGGATTTCAATATGAGTAGCCCGGTCTCCTACTGAGATTTCAGACATATGATAGGTGTAGACAGCATATGTTTCTCCGGATGCAAGAACCAGGGCATCATTGATGATTGCAACATTATCTAGAAGAACAGATAGTTCAATTGAGAGATTTTCAGAATTTGAATTGAAGAAAGTCAGTGCAATCTGCCAAGTTCCGAGTTGGGGTGACTGAGGTATTGAAACTGTAACTACAGGAACCGTTGGTGAAATTTGTGATGGAATCGCTTTGCTTATCTCATTCCCGCTTGTGATTTCCACCGGAGACTGAATAGATAACTGAAGTAGGGTTAAGCATAGGAAACATAGGAGAATGAATGTCGATACCGTCTGGCATTTATTCATTCTTCTTCCTCCGAATCAGATTCCTTGAGCGCAAATGAGCCATCTTCATTGACAACCAATTCGAAATCTGAAAAAGTAGCATCCTGAAAAGCGATATCACCAAAAGGCACCTCTTCCAGTGACTCCCTTTCAACTGAGGTTGGTTCATGTTTCGCTTCCAATGATTCGCAATCTGGATTTGAAGAATCAATGAAATCAAAAGATGTGATGATAACTGGTT
>CAYQRT010000273.1:0-4524 GCA_964419695.1 uncultured Spirochaetaceae bacterium
GCACACCCG
Organism: uncultured Spirochaetaceae bacterium; assembly: GCA_964419695.1. Classification (GTDB taxonomy): domain Bacteria; phylum Spirochaetota; class Spirochaetia; order SZUA-6; family RPPD01; genus JAFGSW01. The sequence continues at coordinate 10 of CAYQRT010000273.1, forward strand.
TTTATCGAATTAAAATACCTGTCCCTCTTTCTGGGATTTTTCGTCGTTTACCTCCTGGGATTGATCGATGATTTCTACTCGCTGAAGGCCATTCTCAAACTCTTCATCCAGATTTTCGCCGCCTCGGTCGTGGTGATCGGCGGCGGTTTTGTGGTGCCGTCCCTGACGCTGCCCTACCTGGGACGGATCGACCTGTGGTACTTCGCCTATCCGCTCACCATCTTCTGGGTGGTGGCCATAACCAACGCGGTCAATCTCGTGGACGGTATGGACGGGTTGGGCGGCGGGATTGCCGGATTCGCCGCCCTTTCACTGGGGGTCATCTCCCTGATCCAGGGAGAGTGGGCGGCAGGTATCATTGCCTTCGCCTTGTTCGGCGCCCTGCTCGGGTTCCTGCGCTACAACTTTCCACCGGCCAAGATTTTTTTGGGTGATTCGGGGAGTCTCTTTCTGGGTTTCACCCTGGCCGTTTTGCCCCTGATGGGAATTTCACGGGCCGGTTCCCTGGGCGCGCTGCTGATTCCCGTGACCGTCCTCCTGGTCCCCATCATCGATCTGCTGGCGGCCATCATCCGCCGGGTCCGGAAACGACAGTCCATTGCCACGCCGGACAAGGAGCATATTCATCACAAGCTTTTGGCGTTGGGTCTGGGTGAACGCAAGATTCTCACGGTCATCTATTCGGTGTGCGCCTATTTGAGTATCATCGCGGTCACGTCAGTGGTCCTCCCCCGGGCGGTGAACGTGTTCATCATCATCATCGTTTGGATCGGTCTGCTTATGGGGTACGGAATCATCCACGTGCTCCAATCCCGCAAGCACGACCTGGAGGCGGGCAGAAAAAGAGATCCAGACGATAAATCTTCAACGGGGTAAGGAAAAAGGCGAGTCGCCTATCCGCTAGGCGGTCGGGGCGGGCAATACATGCTCGGCGGTATCGATAAGGGTCATGATGGCGGGGGCGATCTCGTATTCGCACAGGTCGCCAATTAAAATAAAATCCTTCTTCTCGAACGCATCCACCAGTTCACGCAAATGTGCATTAAGCCGCTGGGTAAATTCTTCCACGTTCATGTGGTCAATGACGATGGTGCGCCTCTTTTCCGGCGTCAGTACGGAGGAGATGAGCCGGAGGAACAGCTGGGCCAATTCCGTGAATGAGGCGATGGTCTGCATGGCTGCGGAGTCCTTGCCCGTCTGCAGGAGGACGGGGACGTCCGTCAGGCGGGCGGTGACGTCGCGCAGTTTGGCGATGGTGTCACGCGTCAGCTTGAGGGAGGATTGCTCCAGGGAGCGGTAGCGCTCGTTTTTTTGGTCCAGGACACGTATAAAATAATCGCAGACGGCGATCGCCCGGTCGCGGGTGGATGCGTCCCAAACCGCGATCATGCCTGCGGTGGTCCCGCTGAAAAGCTTCTCCCACTCGGTCTGCTTCCGGCCCGTTTCGGCGTCGGCTCCCGCTCCGAGTATAAAACGCAGGGTGCTTTCCGCCTCGGGATACCGTTCCAGCAGGTCGGCTACGTGACCGTCGTTCTCGCGCAGCGAGGCGGCAAGCGACCGGAAGAACGACGTGAGCACCTGGATTCCCTCCGCCTCCAGGCTGAGAAAATCGCTGGCGGTGACGCGGATCTCGCGCAGGTCTTCAACCGGCAGGGCCTGCTTCCGTTCCAGTTCCTTTTGAGAACAGGGCGCACCGTCCAGGGACAGCCCGGCGATGACCATCTTCTGGTCCGCCAACCAGCGCTCCAGGGAGCGGATGACGTCCGAAAGTGTTTTTTCAGATTCGAGGGTGAAATCGACTATTTCGTCATTGATGTATAGATCCACGTGTTAACTCCCGTTACCTGCCTTGCTGATTGGAGAAATTGCGCAGGGCGTCGTTGGTTTTTTGGAGATTCTCGATGGCGCCCTCCATCCGTCCGTATTTCAGGCGCAATTGGCGCTCCTTGTCCTCCAGCACCCGCTTGATATTGGTGATCTCCCGCTGCTTGCGCGCCATCTGCGTATCCACGGTGGAAAGCCGGGTGGCGATCAGGCCGCCGGTCATGGTGTAGGGACGGATATAGGCGTCCATCGTATAGGCCACGCCCGTGTCGATCAACAGGTCTTTGTCGGTATCGTACCCGAAAAGTTCCTTGACCAGTTCGGGTTTGGAGGTAAGCGCCGCGTCGAGTTTGGTTTCATCGATCTGCAGATACCCGCGCAGCATGGTCTTGTCGATCGAACCCGTGTTGACGGTGTTGGTGGAGACGCCGATCTGGGCCAGGAGCGCCATCTGCTGTCCACCGGAAGTTTTGTAGGCGTTCATCATGATGGTCTGCATGCTGGACTTGGCGCGCATCAGGGTGGTGTCGCCCTTCATGAAGGCCAGACGATCCAAGGCCTGTTCGCGTTCGCTGTCGGAGAGGTAGCCGGCCCGCTCGATGATGGATTCGTCGGAGCGGGTGAGGATGTCGATGTTGGTCATGAGGCGGTTATACATGCCGACGAAATTAATGATGCCCCCCTTCATGGCTTCGGTGTCGTATTTGATGGAGAGCTTCACCTGCTGGTCGCTTTGCTTGAGCAGATTGAGGGTCACCTCGGGAATGAGATCGTCTATGCTGTTCGAATCGCGGATGACGTCCACGCCGTTGTATTCGACGATCGCGTCGTGCGATTGGGAGAGGGGATTGACGGGAGCGTAGTCGCCGCGTACGGTGGGATCGAGAAGGCGCACGTTGCGCAGGCTGATCTCACGGTGCGTGTTCGAGTTGTCTATATTGATCGCCTCAATGACGGAAGATGATTCGCCGATGGGCACGCGGACGGTCATGTATTCCGAGGTATCCGCCACGGGCGGCAGCGGCTTGCGGGAGCCTTGCGTTGTGTAGGAGAGGACGGCCGGGTTGTCGACCCGTTGGGGAATTTCGGGAACCTCCTCCTCGGGAAGTATGATGATGGATTTTTCGCTGTCGATGTGGATCCCCTTATAGTCGATGCCCCCTGTCTCGGGGATGACGGGCGGGGGAGGGGTCTGTACGGTGGGCGCCTGGTTCTCCGGAAGCACGGTGGCTTTCACTTCGTACTCCAGTATCATGTTCTTGTTGAGGGTGAACGGCGGAGTGACGGGCAGGCTCAGGCTCGATTGCGGCTTGACGGTGAGCGCCCCGTCCTTGACCTCGAACCTGCCGCCGGCGGCTCCATCGGCGTTTTTCACCCGGGGGGTGGTGACGTTGACGTCCAGACTGGACGTGGGGACCCGTTTCATCATGCCCGTTTCCTCGGCCAGCGTGATGGCCGCGTCGTGCAGGGAGAGTTTATTCTTTTCTCCGGTGAGGAGGGCCTCGATGAGAAGCACCGAGGTGGTGGACGTGTTGGGGACGACCGTGGCCCGCAGGAATTTGCCGCCTTTCTTGTTGACGGCGTCGGCGAATTCCTGAAGGCTGCCGCCGTGGAAGGTGAGACTGATTTCCTTGTCGCCCACCCGGAAGCGGTAGGTGCCTTCCTTGACCTTGAAGTCCTTGGGGATACTGCCGGACATGAAACGGTCGGCCGTGGCGATCTGCTTGACGCGCAGTGCCGTATCGGTCACCACCGCCTTACGGGTGGCGACCGCGGTCAGAACGGTTTCGTCGGAACTGACGGCCTTCTTGGATGAGAACGGGCTGTCGTAGCTGAAAAGTGCGTTGGCGCTGTCCTTGAGTTTGGAGAGCCCGCCATTGAGATCCTGCCAGATTTTTTTGGTCTTTTTGATGCGGTCAAGATCGGACTCCATCCGCCTGAGCGGCTTGCGCTCGGCGTCCATGATGGCGTCGATCATCTTCTGTGTATTGATTTTGGAGTTGTTGACTCCGGGGATGTTGATGTCCGACATGATCGTTTCCCGCTCCCAGTCTTCTGCGCGGCGTTGTACTCTCCGTCTTTCCGGCCGCGACCGGACTGATGGAGAGCCAAACGCCTTAAATAGTTTCGTCGACCAACAACCCGATGGTCTCCTTGAGGCGCACCATTAATCGCTGAATTTCCCTGGCCGGGAGCTCCTTAATCACTTTATCGGTTTCGGCGTCAATGACCTTAACGACCACCAGGCCGAGTTCGTCATTGATGCTGTAACTCAGACGTTTGTTGAAGATGCTTGCGGCCTGGGCCAGCGATTTGAGCGCGACGTCGATGTCGCCTTTCGAGGGGATCGATTCTTCCGGCTTCCTGTCCTGCGCTTGAACGGCGGCGGTTTTTTCAGGGGCCTTCACATCCGGAGGGGCCTTGGATCCCGCCAAAGTCACCCCGGGAATGTCCATACTCATGACATGTCCTCCTTTCCTCCTTGCAGTAAAAAAGATGAAGGGGAGAGCGCGATTCTCCCCTCATCAAAAAGAAAATTTCACCGTGAAGAGGAGACGTCCAGTAACCTCTTCGGTCGGTTTCGGGAACGGTAGAAAAATGAGACGCTGACAGTCCTTGCGGCTGATTAACCCAGGAGCTGCAGCACGGAACGGGTGCTCAAATTGGCCTGAGCGAGAACTGCGGTGCCCG
>CAYQRT010000274.1:0-4497 GCA_964419695.1 uncultured Spirochaetaceae bacterium
AGTACGCCGGAATGCGCGTAGCCGCGCACCAGCATCTGGCTCATCAGTTCCGAGACCAGGGTGCCCGAGCCCTTGCAGACCAGCACGTCGCCGTTGGCGTAGAGAGAGGGACTGTCCGGCGGCAGGGGCAGGGGCAGGGGGTCGGTGCGGTCTTCAGCCGTGTTGTCACCGCCGACCACCGGCGGCTGGCAGGCGAACGCCAGCGTCAGGCATATCGACGCCAAGCTCAATAGAAACAGGTTTTTTATCATGCAACTGCTTCTGCTTGAGTCGCGGGTAATATTATGGTAGGGTTTTCCATTCCCTTCAGTCTGTGAGGTCATATGAGCAGCGCCGAAGCCGGCGTCTTTGCCCGGCTTTTCCAAACCATAGAATCACGCAAACAGGCGAGCCCGTCGTCGTCCTATACCGCCCGGTTATTCGGGAAAGGCGTGCCGGCGATCAACGACAAGATCCGCGAGGAGGCCGGGGAAGTGTGCGAGGCCGGGCTGGAACCGGACGCGACGCACCTGGTGCACGAAATCGCGGACCTGTTGTTCCACACTTTCGTCCTGGCCGCGCACCGCGGCCTGGGTCTTGAGGAAATCGAGGCCGAGCTGGCGCGCCGGTTCGGAAAAAGCGGCCTGGAGGAAAAGGCCGAACGAAAGGGGAACGGCTGATGCTGTCGACTGGAAAACGCGTCAAGATAGCCGTGCCCAACAAGGGACGCCTCCGGGAACCGGTGATCGAACTATTACAGGCGGCCGGGTACCGCTTCCGGATCAAGGAACGGATGCTCTACGCTTCCTGCACCAATGAGGAGGTGACGCTCATCTTTGTCCGGGCCGACGATATTCCCAAGCTGGTCGAGTCCGGGGCGGTCGAGTTCGGCATCACCGGCCAGGACCTGGTCAAGGAGAAGAAAGCGCGCGTGCGCGAGCTTCTGCCCCTGGACCTGGGCCGGTGCCGGCTGTGCGTGGCCGTGCACGAAGGCACCCGCCGCTCGCTTGAAAGCCTCTCCGGCGGCCGGATAGCCACGTCCTTCCCCCATATCACGCAGGCCTGGTTCACCTCACGTAAAATTCCGGTGGCATGTCTGGAGATGTCCGGCTCGCTGGAGATCATGGTGGGCCTCGGACTGGCCGACGCCATCGTGGACATCGTGGAAAGCGGCGACACCCTCAAGGAGAACAACCTGGTGGTGCTGGAGGAGATCGGCCGCTATCAGACCGTGCTTATCGCGCACCGGGACGAAGCGCGTTCCTCCCGGGCGGCCTCCCTGTGCCGGCGCATTGAGGGGATACTCATCGCGCGCACCTACAGCATGCTGGAGTACAACATCAAAAGGCGGCTGTTAAAAAAGGCCGAGACGATCACGCCCGGTTTCGAATCGCCGACCGTGTCGGATCTGGATGAACAAGGCTGGTGCGCGGTCAAGGTGATGGTTGAGAAGCGCCGCGTGATCGAGGCCATGGATCGTCTGGAACGTCTGGGCGCCACGGCCATTTTGGAAACCGCAATAAAAAACTGCCGGCTGTAGCCGTCCTTTCCCGCGGACGGGGGGCGTGGTTTGCTTGAATCGGAACAGGTTTTGCTTTACGCTTAATGTACGGTTGCATGCGCCGACCGCGCGCGTTTGTTGTATTCGGCTGGGTGGGGAAGGTCCGGAAGGCGTCGAATAGCCGCGCACGAGCGGCATTTCGTTCGAGTGGCGGTACAATGCGGATAGCCCTCCTCCTAGATTACTTTTATGTCGCAACGTTTCAACAGGAAGTGGTGGAAGGTCTGTCAACCGCCATCGCAGGCAGGAACATTGAGCTGTTCGTGTTTCTGGGAGGTCCTTTTCTACGCGATCCCTATAACCCGTTCGTAACGGCCCGCAACAGCGTGTATAATTTGATCACCCGTGAGATGTTCGACGGCATGATCGTCTGCAATTCCGTGACGAATTTCATCGCGTCCGATCAGGTCGTCCGGGTCCTGGAACGCTTCCAGGGACTTCCCATTGTTTTCCTCGGCAATGGCCCCGATCAATTCCCCCGGGTGACGGTCGACAATGTCAGCGGCATGGGCAGCGTGATCCGCCATTTCATTAATGTGCATGGCGCCAAACGGATTGCGTTCATCACCGGTCCCGAGGAGAACAGGGAGGCGGATGAGCGTTTGCAAGGCTACCGGAGGGAATTGGAAGCGGCCGGTCTGCCTTTTGATCCCGCGCTGGTCGCGCCGGGTGATTTTTCCATCAAGAAGGGCGTGGAAGCGGTACGCGTTCTCCTCGATGACCGCCATGCTGAATTTGACGCGCTGGTCGTTTCCAATGATTTCATGGCCCTGGGAGCCAAAATGGAACTGGAGCGGCGGGGGTACGCGATTCCCGGTGACGTGGCGTTGGCCGGGTTCGACGATTCGCTGGAAGCCGCCTGCGTCTTGCCCAGTCTGACCACCGTTCACCAGCCTTATGAAGCCATTGCCTCCGCGGTGCTGGACGAGTTGTCAGATCTGCACCAGGGCCGTACCGTGCCGGGTGCCCGGACGGTGCCCGCGGAACTGGTCGTCAGGCAATCCTGCGGGTGCTTTCCGCGTATCAGCCTATACGCCGCCCCTGCGTATGATGATAGTCATGCAGCGGATCCGGCCGCCTACTTCAGGATGGCCAGATCCGGCATGGTGGAACGCCTGGAGGAACTCTTTGCGCCCTTCGGATTTCCCTCCGGCCGGTCCGGCATCGCGGGCCTGGTGGACGCTTTCTTCACCGCAATAACCGGAATGGACGATGCCAGGCTTTTCCCCCTTCTACAGCAACAGATCGCGGCGGGTGTCTCCAAAGACGTGAACGTTGAAATCTGGCAGGAGGCGGTGTCGTTGCTCGGTTCGGCCTTTGCTCCGGTTTCCGCCCGAGCGGAAGATCCGGCCCGGGCGGAGCAGCTGTTCCAGCGGGCACGCGTACTCATCAGTCACATACAGCACATCCAGAAGAATCAGCACCTGCTTCTCAATTGGAAACAAACCGATCAACTTTCCGAAGTGGGCCGCACCCTGTTCACCGCGGTCGAATCGAGCGAATGGGAAGAGGTGATATATAATACATTCCCCCTTTTGAACATCAGGAACTTTCTCTTTGTGGAATTCGTGTCCTGCGGCGATGAGGCGGAGATGGCCCGGCTGGTGGCCCTTATCCTCGACGACCATCCCGTCCGGCGGAGCGAAGAGGCGTTGTTCCCGCCCACCCGGTTGTTTCCCCGGGGAACGAACGGTTTCGGCGTCAGCGTGTCGTTTGTCTTGCCGGTGACGTACCAGGACAAATCGCTCGGTTTCGTCGTGTATGAGAAGATCGAGCGGCTGAAGCCCCTCTTCCTCGCGGCGCGGGACGACCCGTCGGGAAGTTTCTATTACGAAAAAATCAAGGGGCTGAAGCCGATTTATACGGCTTTGACGCGCGAGTTGGCCAACAGTTTCTACATCAACCGGTTGATTGCCATGAGAAAGGAGTCGGAACGTTCATTGCAGGCCCTGACTGAAGATCTGGAATTACGCAACCGCGAGCTGGAGGATTTCGCCCATATCGCCTCCCATGACCTGCAGGAGCCCCTGCGTAAAATTGTGGTGTTCGGGGAACGCCTGCGGGACGCGGCGGTCAACGGGGATAACACCCGGACGGTCGATTTTATTGAGCGGATGAATCACGCCACCGGCCGTATGAAGGATTTGATAGACGGCCTTCTGGCCTACAGCCAGGTCGCCAACCAGCGCCGTCCCGTCACCCGGGTCGATTTGTTTGCGGTCGTTGAGGAGGTATTACATGACCTGGAAGGGAGGCTCCATGAAACGAACGGTATCATTACCTGTGGCGCCCTGCCCACGGTCGTCGCCAATCCCCTGCACATGCGGGAGTTGTTCCAGAATTTACTCGGGAACGCGCTCAAGTATCACCGTCCGGGAGTACCTCCGCTCGTCGAAATCCGGGTGACCGCGGAGGACGGGTTTTATGTCATCAGTGTTTCCGATAACGGCATGGGCTTCGATCCTGCGTACAGCGAGAAGATTTTCAAGGTATTCCAACGCCTGGTGGGAAAGAAAGAATACAAGGGAACGGGGATCGGCCTGGCCATCTGCAAGAAGATCGTGGAACGCTCCGGCGGCACGATCGGTGCATCCGGCGACCCCGGGCATGGGGCGGTATTTACCATCCGTCTGCCGGTGGACAACGGGGACTGACGGCAGCGCCGCGCGGCCGTCAGGTCATAATGGCGGGGGTGAGGAGAGGCCGGCGGACGCGGAACGCGCCCGGCTGCTCCTGAATCCGAGGGCCAGGGTGACGGCGATGATCGCCGAAAGGATATTCAGAATTTCCACATTTTCAAAACCGACCAGAGGCAGGATGATTTCACAGACGAACGAAACCGCCATGACAGCGGCGACGACTCCGAGCCTCACCCGCGTTCCGATCTCTTTCCGGTCGGCGACGATCAAGGCCTGGATGATGCGCCACAGGCTGAACAGGCTGAAGGCGATTACCCA
>CAYQRT010000275.1:0-1982 GCA_964419695.1 uncultured Spirochaetaceae bacterium
CCGGGGAATGGCTGGCCGGTCGCGGCATCACCCGCATCCTTTCCAGTCCCCTCACACGCGCGCACCAGACCGCGGACATTGTCGCCGCCCGTCTTGGTCTGAAGACGGTGACCGACTGGCCCCTGCTCATTGAGATAGATATCGGAATATTCACCGGTCTCACGCGGCGGCAAGCCGCGGTGTCTCATCCGGAAGTCTTGGCCGCCTTTGAGCGGAACGGCTGGGACGCGGTTCCCGGCGCCGAAAAAGCGGCGGCACTGCACGCCAGGGCTGTGGCTCTCTGGCGCGAATTGGGTACTCTGACCGCGGCCGGCGCATCTTCCCTGCTGTGCGTCATCCACAAGGGAATTTTCCAATGGATCATGCGGGTAACGTTTGGGTGCGCAACACCGCTGCCGCTGGTGGAAATCGATTCCTGCAGCGTCTATCGCTTATCGTATGATATATGCGAAGGTCGACGATATACCGCCTGGGACATCCTCAATCTGGCACCATGGCGGGGAACTCGTCCGACCGCGTAATCCGTTCACCCGCCCCGTAATGAATCGTCCGCGACCGTCTTCCCCTGCTTGGCCGCGGCCCGCCGCGCCTGCAGACAGAAACTCTCAAAACGCGCTTCCAGCAACTGCGGATAGGGCGTACCGTCCGATTCCACGGTGAGGAAGGGAATGCGCTCGTCCTCCCGAAACTGCGGGAGATCAAGTTCCTTTCCCGCCAGCCGATAGGCTTCCCGTTTGCCCGATACGTCGGCCAGGGGAGCGGTGACCGCGTCGCCGAAACGCGTCTGCATGCAACCGAATGGTCCCACGTTCATGACGCCCGCGTAATGCGTCAACGAGTCCCTGAGGGTGATGGCTGCGATGAGACCGGGTTCCCCGTCCAGTTCCGGGGGCACGGCCACGGTCGCGTAACGCATAAGATCGTCGATATCCACCGGGTCGTACGCGTACAGCCCGGATCGGGCGAAGGCCCGCTTCATCCGGCGCTCCACCCAGCGCTGCGTCTTTTCGGAGATAAAAAACTCAATACGCGACGACAGGGTCCGGTCCGGATCCTTGATACCGCGCTTGATCATGAAACTGGTATAGTACATGACTTCGGCCAGGGAGGCGGTGGTGACCACAAATCCCTGCCGGGCCAAGCGGTGCGCCAGCCCCAGGTTGGAAAAGGAATCGCGCCGCACGAAGAATTCCCCGGTAACGCCGATGCGGGCCGCCTGTTCCAGAGGCACCACCAGGGGCAGGGCCCGCAGCCGTTCCATCGATTCCCGCACCTGGCGGTAGAATCGCTTACCGCCCCGGCCCTCCAGCGCGTCGCAAATCTTCTTGAATTCCTCCTCAAAGACGCGTACGCCCTCCTCCCGGTCGCTACACAACGCTAAGACCGCGCAGTAAACGTCGTCCATGATGTCCGCCACGAGCACGGCTTTCCAGGCGTTGAAGAGCACCCGCACACCCATGCCAGCGAACTTACCGTCCAGGCTCAGATTGAGAGGCGCGATGTCGCGCAGGCGCCGGTCCTTGAGGAGATGGTTCATAAACACATGGTACTGCCCCAGCCGGCAATGCCCGGCGGCCTCGGGCAGGAAGAGCATGAGTTTCTCTCCCGGCCGGCGGTGAGGTTCGTCGCGCAGGTATTTCAGGAGACCGCCGATGCAGACGATGAGCGGCATGCATTCCTTGCCCGTGGTCACGCTCCGCCCCAGTTTGAGGGTTTCCGCGTCCGAAGCCGGCAGGGCCTCGGACCGGAAGCCCATGCGCCGGAATATGGCGGCCAGGGCGTGGCTGCCGTAGCGGCCGATGGAAGGCAGCAGGAGCTTCACCGCCGGATCGGTGAAGGGAAATTTCTTTCCGGAGGAATCGATGAAGAAGGCGCCCGCGTGCTCGAAACTGACGCGGGCCGGCGTGAAATCGTCGGCCTCCTCCACCGCCGACTCCCCCACCTGCCGGTAGTTGGCGACCACGTCCAGGAAGGCGTCGATG
>CAYQRT010000275.1:1992-4488 GCA_964419695.1 uncultured Spirochaetaceae bacterium
CCGCGTCCGCCGTATGGGCGTCCAACTCCAGAGTGAGGGACGGTTTCCGTCCCATAATCCGCCGGAAGTAGGGAACCAAAAATGAATCCGGGGCGCACAGAAAGTTGGTGACAAAGACTCCGTACAGGAGCGGATGCTTCTTTACCAACACCGCGGCCCGGAGGAGCCGCTGTCCCGCTTCCCAGTGCATGTAGCGACGGTAGTCGGCGGGAAGAGGTTCGTCCTCCCAGGACAGAAAGTGATAGGGAATAAGCAGCCGTCCGCGTGAGGCGAATTTCTTGGGGATGCCCTTGTTGGCCTCGGCGGCGAAGGCATTGTATCCGCGGCCGAAGAGGACAATGCCCATGGCGTCCGGATCGTCGGCCGCTTCCTCTTCCAGCCGTGTCATGATCTCGCGTCCGAGCAAGCGGCATTCCTCCGCGTAGGTATACTGGATGGTGACCGCCGTAGCAAAGGCCTTCTCCGCTTCGTCCCGCGCGAAGCCGATGGAGGCGGCCGTGTCGACCATATTCCTCCGTCCCTGTTCCCACCCGGAGCTGAAATTGAGATAGGGAGAGAGAATACGCGGCCGGTGACCGGCCTTGCGGAAGGCCTGTTTGATGTAGAACCCCTCCCCCCGGCTGAAACCGCAGGTGGAACAGTAATCCTGTTTACGGATGCCGCCCGGCACGTACAACTCCTTGGCAAACGGTAGAAAAATGTAGTCCGGATTCTTGGCCACCAGGTCCTGGTACAATCCAATGGCGATTTCGGCCGGATAGCACATGGAGGTGACCAGATGATTGGCGGCCCCTTCGGCCACACCGTCCGGCAGAACGATACCCGCCCCCAGCAGGGAGAAAAAATTGTAGTACAGAGGGAAGAGCGATTGGGATAAAAAGGACGTGCTCAAACCCACCAGCGGAGCGCCCGCTTTCCGTTCCCGGGACGGCGCGTATTTGCCGAACACCAGGTCATGGTTTACCTTGACGTAATCCAGGCCGCTTTGGTCCCGGTCCGTCTTGTTTTTTACATTGTTGTACCGGTCGCAGGCCCCGCCGAAACTGAAAAGCCGTTCCCCCACCCGCAGCCGGCTTACCGGGCACTTGAGGTCGCAGCGTTCCCGGCCGCCGTTGCAGACAAAGGAGCCCTCTTTGATCACCGTCCGGCCGATGATGGCAGGCAGGTCGAAATCGCCCGATTGCAGAAGGCCCAGCGTCATTTTTTTCTTCAATTCCAAGGCCACGCCGTAGGCTCCCATGAGTCCCGGTTCCGGAGGAACCTGGATGGGCTTCTGCAGAATGGAAGCCATGGCCAGGGGCACGGCCCGGTTGTAGCACACGCCGCCCTGCATGAAGATCTTGCGTCCCACGGGACGATTTCCCTTGACGCGGTTGGTGTAATTGAAGCAGATGGAATACACCAATCCCGCCAGAATGTCTTCGCGACTCACCATTTCGTGCGCCGCGTTCTTGATGTCGGAGGAGATGAAGGCCGCGCACTGGTCGGAAAAATTGGGCGGCCGGGCCGCGGCCAGCGCCAAATCGGCGATCTCTTCCGTCTTCACCGAAAGCGACTCCCGGGCGGCTTCTTCCAGGAAGGACCCGGTTCCCGCGGAGCAGGCCTCGTTCATGGCGTAATCGCTGGCCACCCCGGCGGTCAGGTGGGTGAACTTGGCGTCCTGGCCGCCGATCTCGAAGATGGTGTCCACCTCGGGATCGAAATGCACGGCGGCCGCGGCGTGGGCGATGATCTCATTGATAACCGCTTCCGTACCCGTATACAGCCCGGCGATGTGGCGGCCGGATCCCGTCACGGCGATGCCTGCAATGAGAACGGGCGTGCCGGCCAGAGCGGCTTGGATGCTCTCCAGACAACTGCGCGACGCGGCCACCGGATCACCGTTGGTCCGGAGATACACTGAAGCCAAGAGCGCATTGTCCGCGGCGCGGAGGAGCACCGCCTTGGTGGTGGTGGAACCCACGTCCAGGCCGATCAGGCAGCGATCACCGTCCCGGGGCCGGTCACGCGTAAGGGTGTTGAAGGTCACCAGGTGGGCCGCGGCGGAAAGCGGCGGGAGAAAACTGAAACTGGAATGCCCCTCCCTGTAGATGTCGGCGGGCAGCGGCCGGCCCTTGGCAAAGGCGCCCAGGGCCGCGCCCAGGGCCTCGAAGTAGGGCGCCTCCTCGGGCACGTACACGTTGCCGATCTTCTCCTCCAGAAAGCGGATCACGGATCGGTTGCGGGCCGTGCCCCCCACCACGCATAAGCGCTGCGGGTTGAGCTTGCTGGTGATCTCCACGATTTTTTTGGCGATCATGCGGCAAAGGCCGGCGGTGACGTTTTCAATGCTTTCGCCCTTGTTGAGGGCGTGTGTACAGTCGGATTTGGAAAAGACGGAACACCGTCCCGAGACGCCGTAGGGCGTGCCGCGTTCGGCCGCGGCCACGGCCTCCTCCACTCCCAGATTCATGCGCCGAATCTGCTGCAGGAAGAACTCTCCCGTGCCCGAAGCGC
>CAYQRT010000276.1:0-4487 GCA_964419695.1 uncultured Spirochaetaceae bacterium
ATCACCGGCCTGGGCCGAAAATACGTGGCAGTCACGGCCGATCTCATGAGCCTGGAGCCCATCCCCCGCGTCATCGACGCCGCGGTCAAGGAGTTCGGCCATATCGACATTCTGGTCAACAACGCCGGAATCATCCGGCGGGAGGACGCCATAAACTTTACGGAAAAGGACTGGGACGATGTGATGAACATCAACATCAAGACCCTCTTCTTCCTCTGCCAGGCCGCGGCCCGTCAGTTCATCAAGCAGAAGACCGGGGGTAGCATCGTCAACGTGGCCTCCATGCTCTCCTTCCAGGGCGGCATCCGCGTGCCGTCCTATACGGCCAGCAAATCGGGCGTCATGGGCGTCACCCGGCTCATGGCCAATGAATGGGCCAAGTACAACATCAACGTCAACGCCATCGCTCCCGGGTACATGGCCACCAATAACACCACCCAGCTGCGGGAGGATCCCGAACGGAACAAGGCCATTCTGGAGCGCATTCCCGCCGGCCGGTGGGGCGAGCCCGCGGACCTCAAGGGCGTGGTTGTATTCCTGAGTTCGGCGGCCGCCTCGTATATCAACGGCTACACCGTGGCCGTGGACGGGGGCTGGCTGGCCCGGTGAAACGGGCGGCCGGGCGAGACGGCGCCCGGCTCCGCTTTCATTCTCCCAACCGCTTTCCCCCGGGCCGTATTGATTGAAAGGAGTCCGACCGGTATAGTACTGTCATGAAGGTGCAATCGCTGGACAGGACATTCGATATTCTGGAACTCCTCTCCCGGGGACGGCAGGGACTCAACCTGACCGACATTTCCAAGAACGTCAATCTTCACAAGAGCACGGTATACCGGCTGCTTTCCGCCCTGATGGCGCGCGGGTACATCGAGAAACGGGACACCACCTACCGGCTGGGCCTGGAATTCGTGGAACTCTGCAGTCTCTACCTGAACAGCCTGGAACTCAAGACCGAGGCGGCTCCGGTGCTGCGCAATCTCTCCCAGCAATCCAACCAGACGGTATTTTTGGCCACCCAGCAGGAAGATGAGATGGTGTATATAGACAAAATGGAAACCTTCGACAGCATTCGCAAGTACTCGATCATCGGCCAGCGCCGCCCCCTCTACTGCACCTCGCTGGGCAAGGCCTTGATCATGGACCGCTCCGACGAGGAAATCCGGGAGATGTTCAAGGGGAAAAAGATGACCGCGTTCACGGCCAAGACCATCACCAACGTCGGGTCGCTTATTGAAGACATTGGAGCGGCCCGCAAGAAGGGATGGACCTATGACGATGAGGAGTATGAAAACGACGTGCGCTGCCTGGGGGCGCCCATCCACGATTACCGCGACTATACCATCGCCGCGGTGAGCACCGCCTGGTACGCGCCCACCGCCAAGAACCTGAAACTCAAGGACATGGCCGAGATGGTGAAGGCCGCGGCGCTCGAGATTTCCAAACGAATGGGGTATCGCCCGCGCCCCCGGTAGGGTTTCCTTGACATGTTCCCGGACACGGGCTACAGTCCATGCATGGAAGTCACCATTACCAAAAAGAAACTGGGCGGAAAAATCCGCATCCCCGGCTCCAAATCCCATACCATCCGCGCCTTGGTCATCGCCACGCTGGCCGAGGGCGAGTCGCGCATCATCCGTCCCCTCGATTCCTCGGACACCCGGTCGTGCCTGGATATGTGCCGGAAACTGGGCGCGCCGATCACGGAACACGACGGAGCCTGGGTCGTACGCGGTACGGCGGGCCGGCCGGCCGTACCGGATGACGTGCTCGACGCCGGCAATTCCGGCACCGGGCTGTACATCATGGCCTCCACCGCCGCGCTCGTCACGGGGGCCACGGTTTTTACGGGCGACTACCAGATCCGCCGCCGCCCGATCGAACCGCTGCTCACCGCCCTCAGGGATCTGGGAGGCGAGGCCTGGTCCACGCGCGGCAACGGCTGCGCGCCCGTGGTTATCCGCGGTCCGTTGCGGGGCGGCACCACGGCCGTCAAGTGTCCCACGTCCCAGTATCTCTCCAGCCTGCTCTTGAATTGTCCCCTGGCCCAGGGCGACACGGAGATCGAGGTGCTGGAGTTGAACGAGAAGCCCTATGTCGCCATGACCCTGGATTGGCTCAAGCGTCAGGATATCCGCATCGAACACGATCCCGAGTACACCATGTTCAAGATCCCCGGCGGGCAGCGCTACCGGTCATTCGAACGGGAGATTCCGGGCGATTTCTCCTCCGCCACGTTCTTCCTCTGCCTGGCCGCCATTCAGGGCACGCCCGTCATCATTGAGGGTCTGGATATGACCGATCCCCAGGGTGACAAGGCGGTGGTGGCGATGCTGCAAACGATGGGCGTTCGCGTCACCGTGCGCGACAACGCCCTGGAAGTGCGCGGGGGGAATCTGACCGGCGCCCGGCTGGATCTCAATGCCACGCCGGACGCCCTGCCGGCCCTGGCGGTCACCGCCTGCTTCGCCTCCGGCACCACGGAACTGGTGAACGTGCCGCAGGCGCGCCTCAAGGAGACCGACCGGATCACCGTCATGCGGGAAGAACTGGAACGGATGGGCGCGCGCGTGCGCGAACTCCCCGACGGCCTGGTGATTGAGGGAGGGCCGCTCACCGGCGCGACGGTGCAGGGACATGGCGACCACCGGGTGGTGATGGCCCTGGCCGTGGCCGGACTGTGCAGCCCGGGCCGGACCGTCATCGACTCCGCCGAGTCGGTCTCGGTCACCGTCCCCGAGTTTTTCGCCCTCATCAAGCAGCTGGAACAATAGACAGACCGCGGCCACTGCCGCACATAATCCACCATAAAGGAGGGAAGATACGTGGAGAAACAAAAAATCTTTCTACCCGGCAACCTGATTTCACCGCAGGGATTCATCCCCGTGCCCGCCTATTTCAGCGACGCCAAGTGGCGGCTCGGTTCCAACGGCGTCTGGTCCGGCTTGCAGTTCCTGGGCGTGATCCTGCTCTTTGTTCTGACCCTGGTGTCGAACGGGCGAATAATCGGAAGTCCGGTGTGGTTGAATCAGGTGTCGATAAACTTCCTGCTCACCGCGCTCCCCGCCCTGGGCTTTCTCATCGTCTTCGCCAACGGGGGGCTGGATTTGTCCATGGGCGCCGTCTCGGCCATAGCGGCCGCCGTGGCCGCCACGTCCATACAGGCGGGTACGCCGCCTTCCCTGGCCGTGATCCTGGCCTTGGTATCTTCACTGTTTTTCGGATTGGTGAACGGCGTGCTGGTGGGCGCGGCGCGTCTGCCGGGGCTGCTGGTCACCCTTGTCATGGGTATTCTTGTGCGCGGCCTGATGAACGGTATCATGAACGGCATGGTCATCGCGGTGAACGACAGCCTGGCGGGCATGCCCGCTTTCGGATTGTTCATGCTCATCCTCCTGGCCGGCGGGGCTTTCGTCTGGCTTCAGTTCCCGGCGTTCAATACGCGCTCTTCCACGGGCGCATCCCGTGTCCGGGAGGCGTTGCGGACCGGCCTGCCCTACGTGGTGTCGGCTCTGTTGGCGGGGATACACGGCCTGGTGTTCGCGCATCGACTCAGCGCCGCCACCCCGATGATGTCAACTACCTTGGAGTTCGAGAATTTGGTTGTCATGATCATGGCGGGGGTATGCTGGTATTCACGCTACGGCAACGTGTTCGGCGTGTTATTGGGAGCGCTGGCTCTGGCCCTCCTTAATTTCATGCTGTCCATACTTGGTGTGGATATTTTCGCCCAGGGGGTGACCAAAGGATTGATTTGCCTGGTCGGGTTGGGCTGGATGTACCTGTATCACTGGATCGTGGGGTTGATCCACCGGGGGGCCGGCCAAACGAGCGGTACCGCCGATACGCCGGCGGCCGGTGCGCCTTTATGATTAAAATGGGAAATTGAGCGGGGGACGGTTCCACGTTCGCCGCCCGCCCTTCCCCGAATAATTAACGCGCCGGGGCCGCCTGCCTCCCCGGCGCGATTTTTTCAAACAATGAGGTGGGTGAGGGGAGTAAGCAATCCGCCGACCGTGCGGCGGATCCATTACCGCCTAAAAACTCAATACTATGGTAGCACTGCCGTTGATGGTGTAGTTGTTCGGACCGCCCAGGTAATCGCCGTCGTCCAGAATGCCGTTGTTGTTGACGTCGATGATACAGCCGATCTGCCCCACGACCGTTCCCCCGGCGAAGAGGAAATCGGTTCCCGCCGGAACTTGAACCGTGAGATCCATGTCATCGCTCACGACGGGAGTCTGGTTGCCCCCGCGTTCATACTGACCGGAGGGGATGCCGGCACAACCATACATGATATCGGCGCCGGGATGGGCCGTGTTGGCGCCCAGCACGTTGAGCGTGACGTAGCCGCTGTTGGCGATCAGGGTGAAATCGGCGGGATAGGTGAGGGTGATGGTGCTGTTGCCGTTGATGGTGTAGTCGTTGACGCCGGCCAGGTAGTCGCCGTCGTCCAGAATGTTGTTGCCGTTGACGTCGATGATGCAGCC
>CAYQRT010000277.1:0-1695 GCA_964419695.1 uncultured Spirochaetaceae bacterium
AAACGGCTCGTCATCTGCCTTGTCGGGCGTGCCCTTGTCATCCACCCAGACCGCCGCGTTGGAGAGCGGAAAATGGAGTTCGTTGAGCATAAGCCGCGTCAGGCGCAGGGCCCCCTCACGATCGCCCTTGTAGGAGGTGCCGTTCTTAATGAAGGTAAAAATCTTCTCCTGGATGGCCACGGTGCGGTTCCACCAGTGCGTGTAATTGTTCAGGGCGACCTGGGCCAGATCCATTGCCCGCTTCTCCGCGTTGCCAAAATTTTTCACGTAAGCGCGCTCGAAGGTCTTGCCGTCGATGTAGACCTGGGTGGGGAAATCGAAGGCCACGGCCACCGGGAACTTGACCGTGCCCTTGGCCTTGACCTTGAAAGTGAAACCGATGGCCGCGCCGTAATCGTTGCGTACCAGCGGCGGCCGTTTTTCATAGAAGGAACCGGCTTTAGTGAGCATCAGGTCCTGCATCAGATGATTGAGGCAGAAGTACGGCTGCACGTCCACGGTCACTCCCGCGGTTTCCGTGGTGGCCAGTACCATACGGTCGCGGGTTTCAGTGCTGCCCATGACCACGCCGGTCATCTTGCCCGACTTGAAGGCCTGGTGGACGTGGCCCTTGACCGCTGCCGTGGCGATATAGATGCTGTCCTGGTCCGTGGGCTTGAGCTCCTTCTCCTGGAGGTTGACCAGGGAAGGCCGGGGCACCACGATGGTGACCGTCTCGGGTTTGGTGCCGGTATTTTCCACCACGAACTCCTCCACGCCCAGGGGCATGCGGGTCTGTACATTGCCGGAAAGGAGAGGCGAGATGAGCCGCCGCGTCACCTTCACCTTGTTCACCTTGTAGCGGATCTCGAGCGACGGGGTGGCGATGGAGAGCGCCACGCTCTTGGATTCGATGGGATCATAATAGTAGTTTTTGAGGGCGGGAACGTCGTCGCCGGTGTCGGCTTCGGTGATCTTTTTATCGGTCAACATGACCGAATCCTCACCCACACGGATGAAGGGGGCGGAGCCGAACTGCACGGCTTTCTGGTTGAGCAGGATGAGCCGGCCTGAGTCGTTGAACCGGTTGTAGAGGCCGTACGGCGAAAGGCCCACCGAGCAGGTGGGCGCGCCCTGGATGGCCACGGTCTGCGGGAACTGGAGGGTCTTGCTCATTCCCTGAAAGTGGACGGTCATCCGGTTCTTTTCATAGATGGTGGCGATGTCGGGGCCGGTGATGGTGAAAAGATCACTCGGCTTGAAACCTGAGGAGTTGGCCATGGATAGTATCCTTATCAAATAAGTATTTTGGTAACTTCGAAAAACCCTCGCTCTCGGATCAAGGAGGGTTTTCGAAGCCACCTTTCGGTAACGAAGGCGGTTGAACAGGCCGCCCGATATGCAGCAAATGCGCCAGGCGCCATGCGGTTTCATGAAATGCAGGTAAAAATCCCATCATATCGAAACCGCCGGCGCATCCGCCGGCTGATCACCGAAGAAATACTCCTGATAGCAGGACCTTTGTGATCGGCCATGCGGCATGCGCCTGTCCATTATAATATGCACCGGACGGGCGGGCCGGGCAAGAGCTAAAAACAGGCTGCCGGCCATCAGTAAGCCGGCAGCCCTTGCGATCAATGTATCAATCTAGCACTTTCCGCCGAAGGCGAAACCCATGTAATTGAGTTTCTTTTTGTTCACCTTCTTCTTGGCGGT
>CAYQRT010000277.1:1795-4484 GCA_964419695.1 uncultured Spirochaetaceae bacterium
ACCGGCTTCTTGACCGATTTCTTGCCGGCCGCTTTTTTAGCGGTCTTTTTGGCCGCCTTCCCGGCCGTTTTCTTCACGGATTTGGCGACCTTGGCCTTCTTCTTGGCCGGAGTTTTACGCGACCGGTCGACCGGCTTACCGATGAGCAGCGCCTTGAGCAGCGCCTGTTTGGCCGCGGCCGCTTTCTTCATGCCGGCCAAAGCTTCCGCCACGGGCGGCAGTTTGACGGGCATTTTAGTAGTCTCGTACGGTTTGATCACGCCGAAGAGCAGGTCGGCGGAGAGCCGGATTGAGTCGGGCGTGCCCGAGAAGTTGCAGAGCACCGCGTCGGCGTCCGGGGTCGTGCCCTGGACATACGGGTAATTGGTCATGATCACGACCGTGTGCCCGGCTTTCTTGAGCTTCTGGGCCAGGTTGAAGTTGTTGCCCCGTTTCTCGATGCGCGCGTAGTAATTGGTCATGACCACCAGGTCAGCTTCCTTGGCCAGCTCCAGCGCCTCTTCCACGTCCTCTTCGTCCGCGTAGAAGGCGGTGTCGTCGAGGATGAGGTTGGAGGAGTGCCTGGTCATGGCTTCGCAGAACACATGCGGGTGGCTGTAGAGATCCTTACCCAGGAACGGATAAGGAATGCACTGTTCGATGACCAGGATCTTCTTATTCTTGGGGAGCGGCAGAAGTTTCTTGGGGTCGCGCACAACAAGCATTGCCTTGTGGGCGGACTCGCGGCAGATATCCACGGTCTCCTTGCCCAGGCAGATCTCCGTGGTCCGGGCCGGATCGTTCTTGCCGGCCTTGTCGAAGAGTCCCTGGTCGTATTTCATATTGAGGAGGCGGCGGCAGGCGTCGTTGACGCGCTCTTCGGAGAGCTCGCCCTTTTCCACGGCCATCTTGATGCCGAAGAGGCACTGGCTGCGGGATTCGTCGTCGGCCTTGAGGAGGATGGTGTCCACGCCGGCCCCGATGGCCATGGCGCAGGCCTGGGGCAGCGGCCACTTGCGCAGGATGGCGGCCATGCCGATGGCGTCGGAGACGATGACGCCCTGGAAGCCCAGCTGCTGTCTGAGCAGGCCGGTGAGCACCTTGTACGACAGGGTCGAGGGGAGCTTGTCGTCGTAGGCCGGATAGATGGTGTGGGCGGTCATGACGGCCTTGGCGCCCGCCTTGATGGCGGCGTTGAAGGTGACCAGTTCCACCTCGTCCATGCGTTTCCTGTCCGCCTGGCAGACGTCCAGGACGTCGTGCGCGTCGGTGGAGGAGTCGCCGCGGCCTGCAAAATGCTTGGCCGTGGCCACCACGCCCGCGTCCTGGTAGCCGCGCACCGTGGCTTCCACGTGCCGGGCGCAGACCGCAGGGTCGTCGCCGAAGGAGCGTACGCCGATTTCCGGGTTGAGCGGGTTGATGTTGACGTCGCACACCGGGTGGTAGAACTGGGTCACGCCGATGGCGGCCATCATCTTACCCAGGGCGTAGGCGACCTTGTATGTCAGGTCGGGATCGCCGATGGCGGTCAGGCCCATGGGCGGAATGAACTGGCGGATGCCGCCGGAGGTGTAGTCGTTCTTGAAGTCGCCTTCCATGTCAATCGTGATATGAAGGGGAATACCGGACGCGCGCTGCAGGGCGATTTTCTGCAGCTGGTTGATCGCTTCCGTGTATTCCGCCGGCGTGACGCTCACACCGTAGTTATGATCGTCGAAGTACGAGCGGGCGATGTCGATGTAATCCTTGGGCGGCTTGAAACGGGGATCGACCTGCGAATGGCCCCAGTAGAGGTTCTTGCAGGTTTCCAGGCCGTACGGCTCCAGGCAGAGGCCGCCGGCGTTAAGCTTGGTAATCTGCTCGATCCCCGAGGGGGTCAGGTAGGCGCCGCGCCAAGTGAAAGTGAGCAGCTGACCGCATCGTTCGGCCAGCGTCATATTGGCAAGTTTTCGTGATACGAATTCGTCTCTTCCGTTGGACATATCAATATCCTCCTTAATATATGGGCGGGCTTACTTGCCGCCCTTGGCCGGTTCCCACTGGCCTTTATTGTTCGGGCCGGCCCAGAATTCGCGTTCCTTCTTCCAGCCTGAGTCGCTGATGGTCATGTCCTTGGTTTTCCAACCGGCGTCGATGCGCTGGGTCAGGTCATCAAAGCCCTTGTTCCAGGAAAGCCCGTCGGGCACGGTCACGTTCATACTGCCGGCCGCATTGGCGTAGCGCAGGCAGGATTCGATGGACAGGCCGCGGATGAAGGCTGAGAGGAAGCCGGCTATGGCCGAATCCCCGGAGCCGAGCGCTCCCACGAAGCTTTCTTCCTGGTAGACCGGGAACCAGAGTTCGCGGTCGGCCCAGTTGTCCAGGTTGCCGCAGGCGCCCGCGCCGAACTTGGTCAGGCGGTCCTTGCTGCCGGTCCGGACATAGAGGCCGCGGTGGCCGCACTTGACCATGGCCACGCCCGTGCCCATGGCCAGGATTTCGCCGCCCAGTTGGGAGACTTCCGCCACGGTCATCTTGTCGAGGACGGTTTCCTTGGGGCCGAGATTGTTTTTCTTCTCAAGGAATTTTTCTTTATGGAGGAAGTAGAAGAGTTCTTCGGCGCTGGGCACCATGATGTCCGTGAGCGGCACCCAGTTCTTGCAGATCGCGTACCAGTCGCGCTGGCCGGCATAACTGTTGACGTCGGGCAACGCCATGTCCAGGGCGGTGG
>CAYQRT010000278.1:0-4481 GCA_964419695.1 uncultured Spirochaetaceae bacterium
GTCCAGAACGAAAGCACCATTCACGCCCAGCTGAAAAAACGTTACCACCGGAAAGGTTCAAAATCCGAGACGTTGGTCGGCAGATACGTGGTGGACGTGGACCGCGGGGACGGAGAGATCATCGAAATCCAGACGCGCGGCTTCGTCAAACTACGCAGGAAACTCGATGCTTTACTCAAGACGCACCGGGTGCGGCTGGTCTATCCGCTCACGCTGGAAAAGGAACTGGTGTTCCGTCATCCGGAAACCGGACATATTGAAAGCCGCCGCAAATCCCCCAAGAAAAGCCGCCTGGTGGACATCGCCCGTGAATTGACCGGCATTGTAGAAATTCTGAACCGTCCCGGGTTCACCCTGGAGGTGGTCTTCACAAAGGAGCGGGAGATCCGGTGCCGGGACGGCCGGGGCAGCTGGCGCCGTAAAGGGACGAGCATCGTGGACCGGGAACTGGTGGAGGTGAAGGGCCGCGTACGGCTGGCGAAAAAGGTCGACTACCTGCGGGCGCTGCTTCCCCAGGGCGCGCCGCCCGAGTTCACCAACAGGGAGCTGGCGGAGTACATGACCATGCCGCTGCGCCAAGCCCAGGAGGTGACCTACTGCCTGCGCCGGCTGGGGTTGGTCGAATCCTCTTCCAAGAAGGGCAACGCCAGAGTCTTTCACGTAAGACACTATCGATTTGTTCCCAAGTCGGCAAAAGATCATCGACAGAACGGACAGGCGGACGTATAATCGATTCACAAGGAGTTTCATGCCCACACGTGAAGAGATTTATGGGATCATCGCCTCGTATATGAACACCGCCTCTCCGGAGCAGGTCCGGGAGCTGAAGGCCCTGTTGAAAAAAAGAGTAGGGGTTCCCGGACTGGGAAACCTTGATTTCTCCGCCATGGCGGAGAAGGTGGCCGCTTCCATCAAGCAGCAGATGGGACTTTCACAAAAAGCAGTCAAGCAAACCGCCGTTAACGCCGTGTCCAGACTCATCCGGGCCCACGCTCCGGATATCAGCGAACGGGATCTAGCGCTGCTGCTGGAAGCAATGATTCCCTCCATGATCGAATCCCGCCGGCCGCCGGTTCCCCCGGATATGCTCCAGGTCATGGTAAACCAATTTGTAAGCTACAGCCTGGGCAGGATGAACCCGAAAGAAAAAACGGAAATGCCCCCGGGCTGGACATCTAAATACTGGAACGCCTTCCCGCCGGCGATCAGGGAACTGATCGCCAAACTGCTTCACGGCGAAATCGATGAGGAACTCTTCGGCCTGGCGGTGACCGAGGCGATCAGACGGAAGGCGGCCGGGGAAAACGAACGGTAATCCGGTTTTCCCTTCAGTCTACTCAACCGGTTTAGTAGTATTTGTTGAATTTTTCCTTCCGCTTTGATACGATACGCCCACACCCGACCGGGATCCGCAAAGGAGTATTCGCGCGCCATGAAGAAGTTAACCTTATTCATCCTTGTCCTTTCCTGCCTGCTTACGTGCTTCGCCTGTGCGTCGGGTAGGCGCGGTTTTTCCAATGGCCGTTTTCTCATTAACGGCCAGGAACTCTTCATGAGCGGCATGAATTTGGCCTGGATGAGTTTCGGACGCGACATCACCGAATTCAACGAGGCCAAATTCATCCAGGCGCTGGAGGATATCGCCCGCAAGGGGGGCAACTGCCTTCGCTGGTGGATCCACGTCAACGGTTCCACTTCCCCCATCATGGACCAGAAAAGCGGCCTCATCATCCTGCCGCCCGGCTTCCAGTACACCCTGTCGCACGCCCTGGACCTGGCCTGGGAGCGGGGCATCATGGTGGTGCTCTGCCTTTGGTCCTTCGACATGCTCAAGCCCAATACGGGCGTGAACCTGAACAACAACCTGCGGCTGATCGAGGATCCGGGGTACACCAAGAAATACGTGGACGGCGCCCTGCGGCCCCTGGTCAAGGCCCTCAAGGACCACCCGGCCGTGCTCTGCTGGGAGATCATCAATGAACCGGAAGGCATGCTCACCCGCGGCTGGACCACGATCAAAACCAATATGAAAAGCGTGCAGCGCTTCATCAACCTGCTGGCCGCCGGCATCCACAAGGAGGATCCGGAGGCCCTGGTGACCGTCGGGTCCGGCGTGGGCATGACAGCCAGCGTCAAGGGCATGGTCAACAATTACGCGGACGACAAACTCATCCAGGCCGGCGGTGCCAAAAACGGCATCCTCGACTTTTACGAGTTCCACTATTACCCGCACAACGAGGGCGAAAAAACCTCGCCCTTCCACCACCCCGCCTCCTACTGGCAGCTGGATAAACCCATCCTCATCGGCGAATTTCCGGCTTTCGGTATGACGGATTTTGGAAAAGGGTACGCGCCCCGGACCAAACTCACCCCGGAAGAGAGTTACCTGTTTGCCTACGACAACGGGTACGCCGGCGCCCTGGCCTGGACCTGGACCAACCATGACGGGTTCGGCGGCGTGGAAGCCGCGGGCCCCGGCATGCTCGCCCTGCAGCGGGAACACCCGGACAACATCGTCATACAATCGGACGTCAACCGGCCGCCCCTGACCGTGAAAAATATCGACAACCTGAAGGTGGGACTCGACACGCGGGAGGTGAAGCCTTATATCAATGCAACCGATTACTTCACCGATCATGAAGACGGTCAGGATCTGGCCTACTCGGTCGAGGTGTCCAAACCCGACGTGCTCTCCGTCGAAATCGACGGAACGCACAATCTGAATATAAGCATCCCGGAGGGATCAAGCGGCGTGAGCAAGGTGAACGTTACGGCCGAAGACTCGGGCGGCAAGAAACGGACGGCCACCTTCGTCGTCTTTGTGTACGATCCCAACAAGGGCAACCTGGCTCTCTTCAAAATGGCTTCCTCCAGCGCCGACGAAAGCGACCTGCTCGGCCCGGACAAAGCGACCGACGGCCTGGAAGACACGCGCTGGTCGAGCGCGTGGGCCGACGACCAGTGGCTGACCATCGACCTGGGCAACCGCTTCTCACTCAAGCGTATCGTCATCAATTGGGAAACCTCCTTCGGCCTTCATTACCAGATACTGGTTTCACTGAACAATAAAACCTGGACTCCCGTCTGCGAACAAACATCCAGCGACGGGAAGATCGATGAGATCGAACTCAAAGCCGTGCCCGCCCGGTACGTGAAGTTCCACGGCGTAAAGCGCGCCACGGAATGGGGATTCTCGATGTGGGAGTTCGAGGTCTACGGCGACCGGATACGCTGACCGTCGGGAAATGGCGACTCCCCACCCTCACGCCGGTTCGCTTGAATCATTTTTCATTTGCTTCTATAATCAAAACGGAGGGCGAACATCGCCCTTTTTCTACGTGCCAACTCTGACAGGACGAAAGTGTGAAGAAATTTCTATTCATCATCAATGATAAACTTGAGGATCATGACCCTCTTTTCAAGGCCGTCCAGGCGGTCGCCCCTTTTCAAACCGAGGTTATGTCCTACCAGCGTTTTTTAAGCGAGGAATTCAAGGAGCGCTGCACTCAGCTGGATCCGGCCGACATCTTCTTCGGGTTCGAAACGGAATTTTTCGGTTTCGCGCACAAGGAGATCAATGAATACCTGCGCACCATCTACAACAGGCTCTTCACCAATATCCTGCTCATCATCACCGGGGGAGAGCTGGTGAAGGACGACGATGTTATCCTCGGCAAGAAGCACTGTTTCTATGCCGGGGGAAACGGCGACGTGAACCAAAACGCCAACAATCTCTGTCTGTACGTCATCAAGCTCTTCAATGAATGCGTGCTCTCCAACCGGCTGGTCGACTACATCACGCACTCCTTCAACCACATCGTCAATTCGGAACTCCTTATGAAGAAAAAGGAGGAGATCGAAATCCTCAACCAGGAACTGGAACTCAAGAACAAGACCGACAGCCTCACCAGCCTCTACAACCGGCAGGCCATGTTCGAATTTCTGGACCGGGAATCCAAACGCACCATGCGCGATCTCTGGCGGATCTCCAGTTTCCTC
The DNA here is from genome assembly GCA_964419695.1 of uncultured Spirochaetaceae bacterium. Lineage (GTDB taxonomy): Bacteria > Spirochaetota > Spirochaetia > SZUA-6 > RPPD01 > JAFGSW01. The sequence continues at coordinate 4,000 of CAYQRT010000278.1, forward strand.
AAGGGTGAAGCCAGCGCCCAACTGTTCAACTACGATTCCAAATACGAAAACGAACCGGTGGGCGACCTGCTGGACCACGTAGGCGTGTTCTCCGTGATTATGATCGACGTTGATCATTTCAAGAAGGTGAACGACACCCACGGTCACCTGATGGGCGACGAAGTGCTGAAGGTGATCGGACAATTGCTGCAGGACCGGAGCATCTTCCGCGAATCGGACGTGCTGGGCCGGTTCGGCGGCGAGGAGTTTATCGGCATCTTCCCGTCCACCAATGTCAACAATGCCCTGGGCCCGGCCATGCGCTTCGTGAAGTGCCTGAAGGAGAGGGAATTCAAGCCGGAGGGCGCCGCGCCCTTCCACATCTCCGTTTCCATCGGCGTTTCGGAGTACCACGCCACCGACTCAAGCAAGGAAGAAGTCATCCACCGCGCGGACAAGGCCCTCTACTGGGCCAAGGAACACGGCCGCGACCAGATCGCGGT
>CAYQRT010000279.1:0-4470 GCA_964419695.1 uncultured Spirochaetaceae bacterium
GCGATTCCCGGGGCTGGGCCCTGACAACGGTGCGCACCATGCTGGACAGGATGACTAAAAAAGGACTGGTTAAAAAGGAAAACTTCCACGGCATGTTTCTTTTTTCCCCGCGCATTTCCCGTCCGGCCGGTCTGGCGAAAATGATCCGCTTTTTCGCCCGTCAGGTGCTGGAGACGGATCCGGAAAATCTGGTGGCGATGTTCGCCGCGTCCAAGGGTATGAAGAAAACCGAGCTTGCCGAGTTGAAAGCGCTGCTTGAGGAAGACGAGGATTGAACGCGCACGCGGCGGGCGGGTTCCCGGTGGAAGTCATGCGCTGGCTTCCGTCGTTCCTCGCCCTGCAAACCCTTTTTTCTCTCATCGTGTTCGTAATGGTATTTCTTGTTTCCCTGTTGCTCAAAAACCGGTACCGGTCCGTTGTGCTGGGGCTGTGGGCGCTGGTGTTTGTCCGCCTGATACTGCCTGTTGATTTTGCGCTGCCCGTATCGGTGAGAACGGCGGCGGACAAACTCATCTCTTTGGTCTTTGACAGCCGGTCGTTGCCCCGCCCCGCCCCGTTCCCTTTGGCCGGGGCGGGAAGCCCCGCGCTCCAGGCGCCAACCGCGCCGGCCGCGGAAAAAAAGACAGGCCGCCTGGAGCAGGTACTCGCGCTGGGCTGGCTGGCGGCGGTGGCCGCGCTTATGACCGTGCAATCCCTCCGCCGCCGGGCGGTCCGCCGGGAAATCCGGCGCGCGCGCGTGTTGACCGGCGGACGATGGGTAAAAAGCGCCGCGGCGTGGCGCGAACGGCTGAGCGTCCGGCGCCAGATCACGCTCGTCTGCGGCCGGCGCGCCCTTTCACCGTTTACCGTGGGATGGTTCAAGCCGGTCATCTATATCCCCCAGGCACTGATGACCCGCGCCACCGGCGAAATCGTTGAATCGGTGATCGGACATGAAATGGCGCATATTAATGGCTGGGACGCCCTGTGGTCCATGCTGCGCTGTTTCCTGCAAACCGTTTATTTCTTCAATCCGGCCGTCTGGATCGCGGGCGGGCGGATACGGCAGATAAGGGAATACGCCTGCGATGAAACGGCCATGAACGCGGGAGGAATATCGCGCCAGGCATACGGCGGCGCACTTTTGCGCGTGGTGCGGATGAACATGGCCCCCGCCGGCACCGACAGCCCTTTTGAGGGATTATTGAGGAGGAAGGAACTGATGGCCCGCCGGCTGCGGAACGTCAAGCGGAGTACCGTCCAAAAAAAACATACGCTGGCGGCCTGCATCCTGGTCGTGACCGCCTCGATCTTCATTCTCCCCCTGGCGGCCCATTCCGGGCGGGTGGTGCTGCCGTATGCCGAGGGGACGTACCTGGCGCCGCCCATGGCCCGCGGGTATGTATGCCTTGAATACGGCTGGGACCGTGACGCGGCCAGCCGGCGCTATTATCTTCACAAAGGCATCGACATCAAATGGACTGACGCGGGAGCCGGGATCGTACACGCAGCGGCCGCGGGAGAGGTAACATGGGTGGGCGAAGATGAAGTGTTTCCCTGGTGCACCGGCATAACGATGCGCCATTTCAATGATTTTGAGACACGCTACCTCCACCTGGGCGTCATTTTCGTAAAACCGGGCCAGTGGGTAAAGAGCGGACAGACCATCGGCTACGTGGCCAATGGCGTAAGCGCCCTGCATTTTGAAGTGAGCCGGAGCATGACGACGCTGGACCCGGAGTTGTACGTGGCCCTACCAAAGAGGCTTGAGCGACCGGTAATCAAGAACGTCTCCAGGCCTCCCGAATAATCCCTTGAGTGATGACGGACAGCGGCGCCCTCTCAAGTAATCGCCGCTTGTCGCGGCATGTTATTTTGCCGGTCGAAGCAGCGGGTAGCCGGTCCGTCCGGAGACCGGCCGGTAGTTAAGCCGGGATTGACCGTCGTGAACGCCCCAAAAATTGACCCGGTCCACCTTGTCCGAGTATTTCAGGAAAGAGGAGGGTTAGTGAAAAGCGCCCCACTCTTTTACCTTCTTTTTCCGTTCATTCCTTATCTGCTCCCATCCGTCCCTCTACATGTATTCAGGCTCCTCCAAATCATTTTGTCGGAATCGCCCCCATACACTTGGAGTAGCCTGGAAGTTTCGTAAAATGTGTGCTCGTACTTGGTATTTCATGAAACTTCACCCCGCTTCTTCTGTAACATTCGTGTTCATTCGCGCGTCATATATGTTTGCACTCCTCCTCTTCAATAACATAAACGGGAATCCAGGGGGGATTTCTGAAATTTCCAATCCTTGACCGAAGCAATGCGACACCTTGACGTTATACTATATATACGTTATATTTTGTTTATCATGAGTTATTCGCCGGCATATACACAGGCCATAGCCATTACCGTGAGCATAAGCGCGCAAAATATTCTCAGGGACAGACAGTGGGTATCCGCAGCCAGTTTGTCGGAAACGCTGGGAATTCCGAAACCGACGGTCGTCAATATCACCAGCCGGCTTGTTTCCGCCGGGCTGCTCGAAAGCAAGGAAGGAAAAAACGGCGGGCTCCGCTTCCGCAAATCCCCGTCACGGGTCAACCTGCTTCATATTATGGAAGCAATCGAACGCAAACGTTCTCTTTTCCACACCGATCTGGCGGCGAACGCCAATCGTCCCGAGATTAATGACGCACGCCGGATCGTTCTTTCCTGTTTCCAATCCGCTGAAAAAAACATGAAACACGCGCTCGCGGAGGTCACGATCGACCATTTTATCCGGCACCACAGAAAAAAAAGAGATCAATACCGGAAAGCGGTGGAGAACCGTTAAGAACAACCGGTATTATCCACAACAACGGGAGCGTTGATTCCATGCGTGTTGCAGTTATCCACGATACAAAGCCCAAAACCGCCCTGGCCGAGGCATTGAGAAAAAATATAGCATCAACCATCAAGCATATGGATCACGATATCATTGAATTGGGGGTCGAAATCAGCGGTCTGCCTTCCTGCACCGGATGTTTTCGGTGCGCCACAAAACACCCCGGTCAATGCGTGTTTGACAAACAGTACGGAGCATTAATTGGTTCCATTGACGGCACGGATCTGGTGATATATCTTTCGCCGGTTGTATTCGGCACCTTTTCCGCCGCCATGAAAAACGTCTTTGACAGGGTTGGTATGCTGGCGCGAAACACCGGGTCATTTTTACAGGTTATCATCGGTTTTGCGGAAGACGCCGGCCATGAGGAAATTTCCACATTCAGGGACATCATCGTCAAGCATCGGGGCGCGGCGGACAAGGTCCATCCCGGAGAAGGCGACCGGTACGAGGTTTTTTTCATTACGCGTGAACGGGAAATGGATTCCCTCAACCGGAGCATCAAGGAGCTTTTATGAAGACATCCGGCAACCGTGTGCGGCTTTGCGTCATAAACGGCAGTCTGCGGGGGGAAAAGGCCAGCAGTAAATGTTTTCTTGATTATGTGGTAAAAAAAATAAATCAAAAAAATATTGATGTTCATTTCCTACAGGTAAAGACTTCCGTAAAAAACGGATATGCGGTTGAGAATTTCCGGAGCATGGCTTCGGCCGACGCTCTTGTTGTGGCTTTTCCCTTGTTTTGCTACACCCTGCCCGGGGCCCTGACGCAACTGCTGGAAGAATATTACGAATATTTCAAACATATCAGCCGCGTAAAAAATAACCAGAAAATGTACGTGATAATAAATTGCGGGTTTCCCGAACCGGACATCTGCGCCGAAGCCATAAGGGTTATGAAAAATTTTTGCCTGAAATCCGGATTTGAGCACCGCTTTTCACTCGCCATCGGAGGCGGTCCCGTGACGGCTCTTACCATTAAACTACCGTTGGTGAACCCCGCGCTCAAGAAGGCGTTTTCCGAGATTGCCAGGGAGATTCAAACCGGTTATGCGGCGGAAAATCACGACAGGTATTTTACGCCCGTGTTACCCAAAAAAATGATTCTGAGCGTAAAGCGACATTTTGAAAAAAAATCATTAGAACTGAAAAGAGCTTCCGGCTGAACCCGCGCCGGCCGCGGCCCGCCGCCTTCACGGATTCAACAGGGATCAACGCGCCGGTGCGGTCGGCGGTCGGGTTCACGGGAATGACGCGGCAGCCTTTGGTCTTCAGGTCGGCGTACGCCTTGGCGCTGAACGCGTCCTTGTTTCGGGAAACCCCGACCACCGCCATGGTTTTTCGCGACAGAAAAGCAGATACGTCTTCCGCGGTATTCATGCGGCGCCTCTCCAATTCAATAGAGATGTCTTTACAAGAATTATGACAGGAGGATGTCTCCAACCAGTCAAGCCGCCGAACTTCCCTCATCCGTTCCCATCCGTCCCATACATGTATCCAAAAAAAAAACAAGGGGGCGAACGCCCCCTTGTTCACATCATCACGTAAAAGCTGTGGATGCTCTTGAATGTTCTTTGAGCCCGTTTCAGTTGACCCAGATATCCAAACCCCAGGACC
>CAYQRT010000280.1:0-4439 GCA_964419695.1 uncultured Spirochaetaceae bacterium
ATCCGGGTTTCATTGACGCGATGGTGGTATCATGGTAATCATTTCTCTATGCCTTCCGTCTCATCGGTCCGGGATTTCCTGGACCAATACAATATCTATTACCCCAAGATTTACGGGTTTTTTGTCCGGGGCTGCCAGCACCGGGAGACGGCGGAAGACCTGACCGCCACCACCTTCACCAAGGCCCTCCGGTCCATAAAAACCAAGGGCAAGACCATCGACAATTTCAACGCCTGGATCTATAAAATCGCAACAAACGAGCTGATCATTTATCTTAATAAACAGAGGCGAAAGCGGGCGCTCGTGGTGGAGGATGCGGACGGGGGTCTTGTGGACAGGGCCCCTGACGTAAGGCGGGAAGGCGATGATTTCGCCGATTTCTGGCTGGTGCGCCACGCCGTACGGCAATTGAAGACGGAAGAGCGCGTGCTCATAGAGATGCACTTCTTTGAGAAGATGGATTACACGGAGATGTCCGAGATCCTCAAGGTGAAGGAAGTCACCCTGAGATCGAAAATCCACCGGACGTTGAAAAAACTCCGGGGAATCCTCCGGGAGGCCGATCGATGAACGACAACGGCAAGTTATACGAGCGCCTGCGGAAGATGAACGTTCCCCCGGCCGCCAACCCGGAACACCAGGCGGCCTTGCGTCGGCGCCTGGAACGCCTGGCCGCCGAGGATACCGCCCCGGCGGACCGGCGGGGGTTCTTCAGCCGCCGGCCCCTCCTGGCCTGGAGCGGGGTCCTGGCGAGCGCGGCCGTTCTACTCCTGGGCGTCTATCTGGTAATCCGTACGTTTGTCATAAGCGGGCCGGAGATTGCCCGCGCCAATGGTGGCGAACGGTCCGTTACCGCCCTGCTCAGCTTCCAAACCGGCGATCTCACGGTGGTGCGGGGGGGCGTGCGGACTCAGGGCCTGGCGGGCGATCGGCTGGGTCCCGCGGATACCGTCCTCACCGCCGCCGGCGCGGCCGGCCTGCTGCAGATCGGGGATTCGATTTTGACGAGAATTGATTCCCGCACGGTGCTTTCATTGCCTGAGCAGCTTCCCGACGATCCCGCCCGGCCCCTCACCCTGACCCTCGCGGCCGGCCGGGCGGCCTTTGTGGTTCACGGTTCCGCCGGCCGCGGGCTGGCGGTGGCCACGCCCGTGGCCACGTTCATCACCCGCGGGACGGTGTTTACGGTCGTGGTGGATGGCGACCGCGGCTCGGTTCTGTCGGTAAACCAAGGCCAAGTGATTGTGCTTGCGGCGGCGCCTGCCACCCGCGTCTTGCGTGAGCGTGTGTCCGCCGGTGAGACGGTGGCCGTCGACCACGAGGGCGGGGTGAAGGCCGTCGACCGTATTGACCCGGAGGTCGGGCGGGAAGTTGAAATTCTCCGGCAGCATTCACTCATAATCGATAAAGACAATGAAAAGTCGGTACCGGTCACCCTGGTCGCCGTACCGCACGACGCGATCATCACCCTGGGAACGGGACTCCGGGCCACGGGTCGATTATCGCTGCTCGTTCCCCTTGGTCAGACATTCACCTGCAGCGTGGCGCGGCCCGGCTACGTGACGCGGACGGAGGAGGTGACGGCGGATCGGCAAAAGACCGTGACCGTCGCGCTGGTCAAGCAGGCGGAGAGGGGCGGGCCGGATGAGGATCGATTGCCTACCCCGGCGCTCATGCCCGCCACGCCCGTACCGACCGAACCACCCGTACGCGGCCGCTGGGCGGACCGGACCGCGGTTCCGGTTCCGTTACGCGCGGCCGCCTTGACCGGGAAGGCCGCGGAGTGGACGGGGATCGCGCCGGTTCTGGTCGATCCCCTGGGTGACGCCGCGGCCGGCGGACCGGGGGTCGATATGGAAGCCGTCCATATGGCGCGCACCGCCGACGTGCTCTTCATAGGTGTCAAGTTCGCCGGTGGAACGGCGGCCGGCGACCTGGAGCCCGAATGCGTGCTCACACTCACCGCTGAAAACGGGGAACAGCTGACGGTGACCGCGCGTTCCGAGGTCATGGGTGTTTGGCGGGCCCGGGCCGCGGGTAATATGATCGGGGACGCACCGGTTGATATCACGGCCACGGCCGACGGCTCCCTGCTCACGCTGGCCGTACCTCTTCCCGCGACGCTCCGGGCGCCGGGCGCCAAGGCTGAAGCGGGCCTGTCGCTGACCGTCCAGAAATACGGCAGGTTGCGCGTGGTGTCCGATACCACGAACGCCGTTCTGATCGGGATGTGATTATGCAGCGCTCCCGGCTTCTTCCCTTGTCCTTCCTCCGCGGTGCGGCCGGCCTGGCCGCGGTGTTGTGGTTTGCCGGGTGTATCAGCCCGGAAATCGTTTCACTCGATAAAATCGAAAAGGGAAAACTCTATGTGGTCGGCCGGATTGTGTTCGACAATTTCCAGATCGAGCCTGAGATGCTTCCCGAGGGCAAAAAAGCCTGCTATGTCATTTTTACGCGGCGGGAAGGTGATTACCTGGGCATGGGACAGGGTTTTCCGGAAAGCGTGGTGCTGACCACGTGGGGCCGCCATTTCGTCCATGCCTTGACCGCCGGCGGCTCGAAAACGAACGTTCACCGGGTATCGAGCGTGGCGCTCCACTTTCAGAAGGATGTTTCGCCCTACGCCCGGTTCGTGGGAGATAACTTTGAATTGCTGTTCGATCTCAGTTTTGAAGGGGGCGCGGACGTTTCCTGCGTCTACATAGGCGATATCGTCTTCACCCTCCGGAAGAATGACATGTTCGTGGCGGTGCGGGACAGTTATGAGGAGGCGCGGGAGTATTTTCGCACCGTTTTTAAGCAAGACGCGTCGGCGAACGAGGTTGTCCTTGAGAAGCGGCTGCTTACCGGCGGGGATTTTGTCGAGTTGCGCCGCACGTCCGCCAACGGGGGCCGGATGCGTTATTACCCTACATTTTAGGGGGAGGGAATGAGATGAAAACGCGCTGGAAAACCGCAGCCGCGGGGCCGGGCCGGGTTCGGCTGCTGACCGCCGCGGCTCTGCTGGTGTTGGCCGTCGGCTCCTGTCAAATGTTTCCCGTCATCACCGTCAAAGACAAAGTGGATGGCGCGCAGCCGCGCGGCCGGGTGGCCGTGGTCTGCGGACAGCGCACCCGTCATTGCGCCCTCCTGGCCGAACGGATCACCCGGAAATTATCGGCCGCCGCGGTCTCCGTGCTCTCCCAGGAGGAAATCGCCGCGCGGCTGGAGACCTACCCTTCCAACCTGAGCGCCGATTCCTGGTTTACCGAAAAAGAAGCGGGCGATCTGACCTTGTCCAAGGCGCACAGGGCGATTACCTCCCGGTTGAGGGAAAAATTGGGAGTGGATTATGTATTGTTGGTTTGGTTCCAGGATTATTTCCAGTACCAGATAAGCCACGCCCGGTATGACGGAAAGACGTTTTCAAACTACAGTACGACCCATTATTTCATCGCGATTCGCGGCCGGATCTTGGGGCTGGCCGGGACAAAGGTGACGGGCGCCGTCGATTACTCAATCGACACACCGTTGTCGATCTTAACGACGCGGCACACCGAGTTTCTGGAGCGGGAGATCGATAAAGCCGCCGGGTCGATCGTCAAACGGATTCTCAAGGCCTGGCAATAAGAAACGGCGGCCACTGTCGTTCGCCGTTCGCTCCGGGGAGAACGCCCGGCGCCGTTCGGTCGGCCGCCGCTGATCAAAATATTACTTACGCAACCTCTCCGGTTACCCGTCAGGGCTCAGTCAAGGAGTTTATACTCCCCCGTTAACGGAAGGCCTGAGGCCACCGTCACCAGTGATCCGTTCACCAGCTGGTAGTGCGTCATGGTACCGGTGAAGGAGTAGCGTACGGCGCCGGCGGTCGGGATGGCGGTGTAGACCGGGTTCTGGCAGACGAAATACTCGTCGGTGGAAATGGTATGCACGACTTGTCCGGTAAGGCCGCTGCCGGTATCGATCATTTGCACGGTCCAGTAATCGGTCAGGTTGGTGAGCGTCGCGCCCGCGTCCGTGGCGAGCACCTGCGTCATCCCCATCATGGACATGGAATAAATGACCTTCAATGTGTGCTCGCTTCCCCCGTCCACGCTCACCTTGACGTATTCGGCGGGAGCGGCGGGCGCGGTGGGATCGGCGCAGCCGAAGATTCCCAGGAAAAAAACGGCCAGCAGGGCGGCCAGGGATGCTATTTTCATGGTGTCTCCTTCCCGTGTTTCCCGCCGGTGATTATGAAAGGGAACCACGGTCTTCTGATGGCAAAGGCGGCCGAACGGCGCTCAACGGCGCCGGACATCGGGTCATACCGACCGACGGAAGGCCGCTTTCACTATAATGAGACTCCGGAGGAGGAAAAATGTTGCAGGATCGGGAGAAAAAAGACGCCGTGAAAAACAACAGGAAGAGCAGCCGCGCCAAGGCCGCGCCGGCCACGCGTGGCCGCGTTCCCGTCCGGG
>CAYQRT010000281.1:0-4417 GCA_964419695.1 uncultured Spirochaetaceae bacterium
TGAAACACTCCTCCGGCGTCGTGGCCCTGCCCCAATTCATTTTCGGCATACCGGATTTCATTAGAGGACTCAGCCTTCAGAAAAAGCTGGAAAAACAATTCACCACCAGAAAATTAAGTCTGACCGACGCGTTCATGAACAAGGAGGCTCTCAACATCGTCTTCACCTCGGCTGAGTTCCATCCCCACCGGGAACTCTTTGACGACTCGTACCGGTTCGTGGGACCGTCGTTCGCGGGACGGGCGGAAAGCCGGGAAGAGGTCATTCCCGCGGGCGAAACCCGGCCCCTGGTCTATATTTCCCTGGGCACCATGCGTGACCGCCCCCGTGTTTTTTTTGAGCAATGCTTCCAGGCGCTGGCGGATCTGCCGGTGGTGGTGGTTATGTCCGTGGGACAAGACAATCGGATTGACGATTTTACCGATGTGCCGGACAATTTCATCCTGAAGAATTACGTCCCCCAACTGGCCCTGCTCAAGCGCACCGCCGTCTTCATCACCCACTGCGGTATGAACAGCGTGCACGAGGCATTGTCCGAGGGCGTGCCCCTGGTGGCGGTGCCGCAAACCGCGGAACAGGCGCTGGTGGCGGACCAGGTGGAAAAAACGGGCGCCGGCATCCGGCTGCGGAACATCACGCCCGCCGCCATCCGCAACGCGGTCATCCGCCTGCTGGATGACGACACGACACGATCCGTGTGCCGCCGCCTGGGCGAATCCTTCCGGGCCGCGGGCGGCAGCGTCCGGGCCGCGGACGAGATCCAGGAATATCTGCGGCGGGGGCGTCAACGCTCAACACCCAAGGCCGGTACCTAAATATACGCAGGGCGTCTTCACCGCTTGCCACCAGCAGGGCATTGGGATACCATGACCCGTTCCCGGTGGAATCCTTCCTTCAGGACGCCCGGGACACCGGAGGCCGGCCGCCGCCCCCCATACCGTGCAGGAGTACCGCCATGCCCAAACAAATCTTTTCCCTGGAACCGAACGGCCCCAAGCGGCTGGAAATCTCCTGGCATGGGCTCTGGAAGGATATGCGGGTCACCCTGGACGGCGGTCCGCTGGGCACGGTTCCCGACCAGCGGGCCCTGCGGGAAGGACGCACCTTCCCGCTGCCGGACGGCACCACCCTCAAGCTGCAGCTGGTACGCGCCTTCTCCTCCGTGGAATTCCATATCACCCGCAACGGCCGCCCCCTGCCCGGATCGGTCGGGCATCCGGCGAGTAAACTGCGCAACGCCTTTATCATGCTCTACATTATAGGCGGATTGAACATCGTCCTGGGCACGCTCACCCAGCTCATCGGCATTGAGTATTTTCTGCGCCTGGGCATCGGCATCTTCTCCATAATTTTCGGGGCGGTTCTGGCGCTGTTGGGGTTCCTGGTACAGAAGAAAATCGTCATCGCGCTGGTGCTCGCCCTCATCGTTCTGGCCGCGGACGCGGTCCTCGGGTTGGTGGCGGCGTTTCTCGAGGGATACCAGCCGAGCGCGGCGGGCATCGCCCTGCGCGTCATCTACATGCTGCCCCTTTTTCCCGCGTTCAAGGCCATCCGGGAATTGAAGCGGTCGGAAACATCCACCCCCCCTCCCGACCCCGCGCGGTAGTCGCCCTCTCCGGCTGCGGTCTCTTCTTCAAGACCATCACGGGTTCGGGGTACGTTTCAGCGGCCGCATCACCCTGAGGGCGTTGGCCAGGGCCAGCAGGGCCACGCCCACGTCGGCGAAGACCGCCTCCCACATGGTGGCCACGCCGAAGGCGCCCAGAAAAAGCACCAGCGCCTTGACGCCGAAGGCCAGGACGATGTTCTGGATCACCAGGCGGTGCGTTTTGGCGGCCAGGCGCACGGCCAGGGGCAGCTTGCCCAGGTCGTCGTCCAGGACCACCAGGTCGGCCGCCTCAATGGCCGCGTCCCGTCCCAACCCGCCCATGGCCGCGCCCACGTCGGCGCGGGCCAGGAGCGGGGCGTCATTGACCCCGTCCCCCACGCACAGCACCCGCTCGCCCGCGGCCGTGCCGGCCTTGATCACGTCAAACCGGGCCACCTTGTCCTCCGGCAGCAGGGGAGCGTGAATTTCATCAATACCGATCTCTTTTCCCACAACGCGGGCGCGCTCCTCACTGTCTCCGGAGAGCATGACCGTACGGCGGACACCCAACGCCTTCAAGCCCGCCACCGCCCGGGCCGCGTTGCCCTTGATCTTCTCCGCCAGAACGATCCGCCCGGCGAACCGGCCGTCCACCGCCACGCCGACAATCGTTCCCGCCCCGCCTTGACCGGTCGCGGCGTCCCGGATCCTTACTCCTTCCGCGGCCAGCCACTCTTCCCGCCCCGCCATGACCGCCGCGCCGTCCGCCCGGGCGCGCACGCCCCGGCCCGCCAGTTCCTCATATGAACTTACTTCCGCCGGCGAATCCGCGGACGCCGCCGCGGTCCGGATGGCCAGGGCCGCCGGATGGGCGGAATAGCTTTCCGCCAGCGCCGCGTACCGCAGCACCTCGGCTTCCGTGAACGGCGCCGCCGGCTCCACGGCGCGGACGGTCAGCCGGTTTTCGGTCAGCGTGCCCGTTTTATCGAAGATGACCGTACCCACCCGGCGCAGCACCTCCAGGAACCGGCCGCCCTTGACCAGGATCCCCGCGCGCGCCAGGCTGCCGATGCCGGCGCCGAAGGTCAGGGGGATGGAGAGCACCAGGGCGCAGGGACAAGAGATGACCAGGAAGATGAGCGCCCGGTAGATCCAGACGGACCAGTCGCCGCCGGTCAGGAGGGGCGGCAGGACCGCCAACAACAGGGCCGCGCCGGTCACCAGGGGCGTGTACCATTTGGTAAAGGCGCCGATAAAATGCTCGGCTTTCGACTTTTTGCGGTTGGCCTTCTCCACAAAGTCGATGATGCGGGAAACCGCCGAATCGTCCACCGTCTTTTCCACGCGCGCCAGAAGCACGCCGTTGCGGTTGACGGAGCCGGCATAGACGGCGTCCCCCGGACCCTTGAGCGCCGGCTCCGATTCGCCGGTGATGAGACTGGAGTCCACGTAGGACGATCCTTCCGTGACCCGCGCGTCGAGCGGAATCTTCTCGCCGGGCAGGACGCGGATGATATCACCGACCTTGGCCTCGTCCGGGGAGATGACCCGGTCCCCGTGGTCACGCGCCAGCCGGGCGCTTTCCGGCTTCAAGGCCAGGGCGGCCTTGATGGAATGCCGCGACCGTTCCACGGCCGACTCCTCCAGAAGCGTGCCGATCTTGTAGAAAAGCATGACCGCGGCCGCTTCCGGAAAAGCCTGGACAGCGAACGCGCCGCCGGTGGCCACCGTCATCAGAAAGTTCTCATCAAAAATACGGCCGCGCAGCAGGTTGCGGGCCGCGCGCAGCAGCACGTCCCATCCGAAAAACAGATAGGACGCGGCAAAGAGGAACGGCGCGGCGCCGGGGATCAGCCCGGACAGCCCGAGAGCGAAGAACGGCAGCCCGGCGAAGAAGGCGACGCGCTTCACCAGCCGCAGACGCGTCTCCCTGAGTTCCCCGGCCACCACGCGCGCGCCCTTCACCACCCGGCGCGCCCGCCGGTGGGCCTCCCGCCGGATGCGCGGCGCCTGCTCTTCGTCGGCCACGTCGATGTGCAGTTCGCCCCGCTCGAAATCGATCCGGGCCCGCTTCACTCCCTCGATGGCCCCCACCGACTCCCCGATCCTGCGGGCGCAGTCGGCGCAGCAGAGCCCCATCACCAGCCAGATCCGCCGGCTGGTCTTGTCCACGCCTTTTTCATTGATGATGATCTCCGGTTCAATGTCCTTGATGATCTTCCGCGAAGCGGCCAGGATCTTCTCAGCGTCCGCCCCGTCGGCGATCTCCAGGGAGAGGGTTTTGTCCTGGAAACTGACGGCCGCCTGTGTCACCCCCGGCAGCCCGGCGATGCCGTTTTCGATCCGCAGCGAACAGTCGCCGCAGGAAAGCCCCTCCAGCACCAGTTCTTTCCTCTTCTCACCGTCCGCCATCTTACCGCCTCCCCCGCCGCAGCTCCCGCGTATGGGTCAGGCCGTCCGCGAGGATCGTTTCAATGTGCCGGTCATCCGGTTCATAATAGACTTCCTTGCCCTCCTTGCGGGCGCGCACCAGGCGCGAATCCTTGAGCGTGCGCAGCTGGTGCGACACCGCCGACTGGGTCATGCCCAGCTCCCGGGCCAGGTCTCCCACGTTGAGCGGGGCGATGGAAAGACGGGCCAGGATGCGCAGCCGGCCGGCGTCGCCAAATACACGGAAGAACCCGGCCAGCTCCTCCGCCGGCTCCCCGCCCCCGGTGATCATGTTCAGTTCGTTTTCGCGCCGGCTCTCTATCCTGGTCATGCGCACCCCTTTCCGGGAAGCTACATATGAACAAGTGCTCATATATTCATAAGATAACCGATCGGGCG